>JAGHUU010000161.1 GCA_018064695.1 Candidatus Blautia equi
GTAAGCCTGTGGAATGCAGCCTTTGGCAATATAATTTATTACCGACCACGGATTGTATATTTCACAATTTCCAAAGATGTAACCGTCATACCACTCCTTCAATTCTCCTGTCTTTTCCGAAACGCCGTAATATTCCAGCATCTGTCCCACCTCTTCCCTGGTGAAACCAAAATACTGATCATAATCCGGATCCATAATAGAATTGACAGTCAGGTTGTTGAGTCCGCTGAAAATACTCTCCTGGGCGATTCTGAGGATTCCTGTAAGGAAACCATACGTCAAATATTTGTTATCTTTAAAAGCTCCGGAGAAAAAATTTCTCATAAAACCTATGATCTCCTCATAAAAATCTCCGGAGTAACCTTCCTGGATAGGCGTATCGTACTCATCGATGATGATGACCGGTGCCGTACCATGGTGTTCAAAAAGCATACGTGAAAGAATCTCGAGAGAAGAAGCAAGCTCCACCACATTGGCCTTCCCCTCCAGAACCTTTTCATAATACTCCCGCTCAAAGGCCATCAGTTTTTCGCTGTGCAGAAGCTCCGAATGACGTCTGAACTCCGCCTGCAAAATACCGCTGATCTTCTCAAAAGTGGCCTTCCAGGAATCAAATTTCACATCTTTAAACGTCAGAAAAATAACCGGATACTTTCCCTGATGACAGGTATAGTTCTGTCCGCAGTGCCATATTTTCTTATCCGTAAAATATTTACTGGTATCCTCTCCGGACATTTCAAAAAATACCCGCAGCATATCCATATTTACTGTCTTGCCAAATCGTCTTGGTCTGGTAAAGAGAGAAACCAAAGGTTTTCTGTCCAGAAACTCTTTAATCAACAGCGTTTTATCGACATAATAGTAGTCTCGCTGCGCGCGAATATAATCGGAAACACCCACTGGAAGCGTTTTTCTTTCAGAAACCGTTTGTACTTCCAACTGTTTACGCTTCATCCGCATATCTACCGGGCGTTTAGCATCATCCGGGATTTTCCAGCTTCTTCCCTGCTTTACAGCGCCTTCTATTTTCTGATTAATGCAGAGATTTGTTATTGTTCGCTCTGAAAGCCCCCATTCTGCGGCCAGTTCTTTACAAGTTTTCATTCAAATCATCTCCTACCATTTTGCATTACCCACATTTCTTACGGCATAGTATAACACAAAAGCGGCAATATATCAACTTGTCGCCGTGATATATTGCCGTTTTGCATTTGTATTTTGCCGTTTACCGAATACATATTGCTGTATTGTACTACATATTACTGTTACTTCGGCAGAAAAGCTAAATTCTATTTATACCCTTACAGAATCAGATTACCGGAGAGGGAACACTGATACTGCACGTGCTGTCTTTCGTTGGCTTTCAGCACGTTGTCATAAATGTATAATTTCAGATCTTCAATATAGAAGGTCTCATCCTCATTCGATGTGTATTTTCCAAGGCCCTTTACCAGATAATAGGAAAACAGGCCGCGGCGTCTTGCAAGCCAGTCTCTGGTGAGGTAGGCTCTCTCGTCCAGGCCGCAGGCACAGATGGTGACCCAGCCTTTTTCCACCTCCAGGATCTCTTTGCACATATTGGGATGCATGATGCCGGTCAGAAGAGAATGTCTTCTCCAGACTGCGTCCAGCTCCTTTGCATATTCCTCATTCAGCTGCTCCGGAGACATTCCCTTAGGTTCGGAATATAATTTCTCCACCAGGGTAGACAAACCTCTGGCTGTCGGTCTTGTAGTGACAGGGCTCTGCTTAAGCGCCCGCGTAACAGGCTGCGCGGGGGCATTTTTCAGATTCACAAAGCTCTCGCCGCAATGGCAGCAGTCAAAAAATCTGAGCTTGATCTCCGCCTTACATTCCTGAAACAGCTGGTTCAGATGACTGAGCGGAAGCACGTTCTCCGCGATCAGCTTACCATTCTCCTCATTTACTCTGGTATCATTGAAAGTGATGTAAGCCTTTCCGCCTCCGGCCTTTACAGTGCCATTCGCATCTTTTACAATGTGATCTCCCACCACGCCATGTCCGGAATAATAGAAAAGCAGGTGATCCTTTGGCTCCAGCCCCGCCAGAAAGCCGGTAATCTTCTCCACCGCTTCCACGCAGCTCATCTCCTCCGGCAGAAACAGAATGTCGCCGGCCGGCATATGCCAGTTGAAACGGAGAAAATTGTCCAGCGCGTGCGCATCGTTGGACGCATTTGGAATATTTGCGTTTTCTATGCCATCTTTGTCCGTGAGGTACTTGTACCTGCTAACGCCAATAATAATGGCCTTTAAATCTTTTCTCAGAACCTTGCCCAGTACAGGGGGCTTCTCTTTCTTCATACAGGGTCCTCCGATCACATTTATTCCATACGGATCTTTCCCACAATATCACACTGGAACTGCGGTACCTGGCAGAAGCCTGCCGATCCCACGCTGTTCATCAGTTCATTGCTCACATACAGTTTCACGTCCTCCAGACTCATCTGCTGATCATTTCGTCTGGCCTCTCTGTTCTTCAGCGTCTTGATAAGGATGTAGGTAAACACGCCGCCTCCAAGCTGATCTGATTCATACGCAAACTGATCCAGATCACAGGCTGCCATGGTAAACCATCCGCTGTCCGGAACGACCATATCTTCTGTCATTCTGTCCGGCAGATCATCGCCGTAATAGATCACATCCTTCAGTCGCTCCTCCGGCTCCATAACGAGATCCGGCAGCACCGGCATGGTCTGTCCGGAATAATTACAGTCAAAAAATGCCGCCTTCACCTTGGCATTTGTCTGCAGGAATCTTCTGTGAAGCGCAACCAGGGAGAGCGAATTTTTAAGGATCTTCTCCCCCGTATTGCCCGGAACATCCTCCAGATAAGAGTCCGCAAAAAGCAGGTAAGTATTTCCGTCCACCGCCATGGAAGGGCCGGAATAATAGAAAAGAACGTTCTCCTCCGCTGTGGAAGAGCTGCACATCTTATCCAGTGCATCAAGAACCTCCTGCAGTTTCACAGCACCTGTTAAGACCTGCATCTCTTTTTCATGCACCTTCTCCTGCGCCAGCATTTCTTCCAGAAGTTCCTTCTCCACCTTCTCCTTAGGCTTTCCGTCCTTCTGGACCATTGCCTTCACTTTCTCATCCAGCACTAAAGGATCTTTGACCGGTTCTTTATATGGCTCAGGATGCTTTTCATGCACGCCCCATTCCTCCCGGAGGAATTTGGCAAATGCCAGACCGTCCATCACGTTTAAGTTCCAGTTTTCCGTTCCGTTCTCCTCGCCGCTCACATTCACGCCCACAACCACCGCTTTCAGATTATCCTGAATCCGGAAGGTTGGCACGCGGTGATCGTTCAGAATATAATGCGGCGTCTGGATCTTTTCCAGAAGATTTGCCGGGAAGGTGATTTTAGGACGCATAATCTTCTTCTGTGTTTTCTCATTATAGATCTGATACTGTGCCATGCATCTTCTCCTTTCTGCATACTTTTTTCATAAGATCCAGGATCAGCAGATAGATAAGTCCCACGATCAGCAGGAAGATGAGCAGCGCCAGGATCCAAAAACCATACAAAAACAAACTGCTCTTATCAGTATAACACATTCCGGTTAAAAGGTCTCCAACAGAATTGTGCAATTGTAATAGGAATTCCGGATCCTTTGTGAAAAAGTCCCAAATAATACCCTCCGCTTTACTGCACATTGTGCATGATACGAATTGATTTTCTTTCCGTCCGGATTTAAAATACTTGATGGAAATTGTCTTTTTTTAACGAGGTATACTATGGTAACGTTTCTGACTGGTGTGATCACCGAAATTCCTGCGGGATGGGACCGCATGTGCGGAATCATCACCGAAAAAAATGGATTTAAGGACCAACTGAGAAAATACTGGAAGCAGCGCTCCCGATGTCTGTTTGTGACATCCTACCCGGACCGCGCAAAAGAAAACGACATGACACTGATCTTTTACCGCGAGGCACTGAACCGCTCCGGTTTTGAGGCGTCCTGCTTCGACCTTCTGGATAACCGATATAAGCAGGATTTTACCAGAGAGCGTCTGGCCTCCTACGATGTGATCTTTCTTGGCAGCGGCAGAATGCCGGACCAGTGGAAGCTCTTATCGGAGGTAAAGCTTCGCGAAACTATAAAAGGTGAGGGCGAAGGCCCTGTTTTTGACGGTCTGATCATGGGAATCAGCGCCGGCGCTATGAACTGCGCAGAGATGACATACAACTGGCCGGAGGAACCGGGGGATACCGATCCATCCTTCCCGCTCTTCTACCAGGGACTGGGACTTACAAACACCCAGATCCTTCCCCACTATCAGGACCGCTATGAGATGTCCGTGGACGGCCGCAGCCTCTTCTACGATATCACCGTAAAAGACAGCAAAGGTCACGAATTCCTCTGTCTCCCCGACTACAGCTTTGTGGTAGTCACTGAGGAGGAGGAAAACATCTATGGCCCATATGGCTACTACAGAGACGGCGAGATCATTCCCGTAAAATAAATACGAGCCAGGCATAATGCCTGGCTCTTTTTATTATGATAATAGATATTGATATTAAGAAAAAAGATACATGCTGAAAAACGACACCTTATCCATATCCCAGGCAAGGGGCATGCCTGCTGATTTTGCCAGGTGGACAACGTCGATGCAGTAGGCGGAAAGGCAGGAAAAGCGTTTTGCCTCGAATGGACAGGGTCTGCCCTCCGGCATGCCGCATACGGCGCAGAGGTTGCAGGGGCCTGCCATGATAGAGAGGCCATCCTCGATCAGTCCCTCATCGTTCAGTCTCTTTGTCAGCTGCCTGGTGAGGGTGTTGTGGAACTTTTTCAGCGCCTTTGTCTCCACCGGATCCATGGCGTTGTTTACCTGATGATCACTTTTTAACACCAGCGCATAGCGATAGTTGTCGGTACGCGCATGCATCTCATCCACCGTGCCGCAATAAGGCGGACACGCATAATTCTTTCCGTAATTTCCGCAAAGATTATCTTCGCAGTAGCTCCGGTACTCCGGCACAAAATAGAATTCCCCCGTGGAAATAACTGCTGCCTCTGAAAAGCCCTCTTCCTGTGCCATGGCGATCAGTTTTTCTGCCAGACTCTCATGATTCATGATCCATCTCCCCTTCCCATTTATGCTTCCAGACATTTTCTGATGAACGCATCATAGATATCCACTGCCTGTCCGGTCCAGAAAGCCGGGCCGCCGTGGTCGGAGTGGTGTACCAGATAGAAATCAACTTCTTTTCCCGCAGCCTTCAGTGCCTGGTAGAGCTCTACGCTCTGCACGCAGGAAACCAGACGGTCTCTGGTGCCGTGGAGGATCAGAACTGCCGGGAAATCCTCATTTACATAATTTTTTGCAACACCCGCAGCGCCGCGCTCCGGGTCCTCGCGGAGATTAAAGCCCATCATCTGTCCCTCCGGGCTGTCCGGAAGCTGATGATTTTCTGTGATCGGGAAGCCGTCCGGTTTCAGGATATCCACCGCACCGTAAAGGTTGATGATTCCGCGGATCTCACAGGATTCCTTATTTACAGGCTCATCAAATTTGCCGCTCTTTGCGGTCATTCCGGTCATCATGCTGCAGTGTCCACCGGAGGAATCGCCCATAACGATCACCTGATCCTTCAGAATACCCAGCTCGTCCGCATGGGCTTTCACATAGCGGATGGCATTCTTGGCATCCACGATCTGGGCCGGGAATTTAGCTATACCGCTGTGTCTGTACTGCACCAGGACGCATACATAGCCGCGCTCCGCCAGCTTGCCAAGGTTCGGCACATTTCCGTAAATGTCCTGCTGGAACCATGCGGATCCCTGAATGAATACCACGCATGGAAATTTCTTTTCCTGATTAAAAAGGTATGGCTGTACGATCTGCAGCTTCAGGTCCACCCCATCCTTATGGTCATATACCACATCGTGAAGATAGCGGATGCCCATCTCCTCTCCGGTAAATACGATCTCTTTCGCACCTTCCACCGCCTCAGTGAACTCCGGCATGGTCTCGTAGGTGTAGTTCTGGTTCACTTCAATCTTCATGACAAATCTCCTTTCTATTTTATCAAAACGGGTATTCGCAATCCGCTGCGCTCCTTGCTCATGAACACGCAGTTGCGAAGCAACTGCGTGTTCATGCAACTGAGCCACCGGTATTTCTACTGCAGTGGCTCAGATTTTTAGTATTTCTTTTTTACTGATTCTTTTTTTCCTGAACGGTGGCTACAACTTTCTTTACCACCTTCATGGCATCTCCCACTTTATCTTTTGGGATCTTGCCGGTGATGTCTTTCACTTTTCCTGCCAGGGCTTTTACCTTCTCAGGGTCGATCTTTTTCGCAGGCTTTTCCGGTTTGGTCTCCGGCAGTTTTTCTGCGATCTTCTCCGGCAGGTTCTGCACCAGTTTATCCGGAAGCTTTTCCACGATCTTTTCCGGCAGCCCTTTATTGGCTGCGGCTTTTGCTTTTTTCTTCTTACCGCGGATAAAGAAGAAAGCACCTACAATAGCTGCGATGGCACAGGCAACTGCGCCGGCCAGCATTGGAATCGGCAGTTTTTTCTTAGGTTTTGGGGCTTCTTCGCTGCCGTCGCCCTCCGGTTCTTCCTCCTCATCCATTTCCTCCAGTGCTCTGTCCAGGCTGTCGTACGCATCGCCTGCTGCAAAGCCGAGGTCTTCGGATGGAAGGCTTCTGTCAAATTCCTCCACTGAAAGATCGCCGGCTTCTGTGCTTAGGAGCAGCATGCCCTCCTGCTCAGCCTTGCGTTCGGAGAGGAAGCTGTTCATGAATCCGCCGATCAGCAGGAAGAACAGACAGTAGTACATCCACATCATGGCTACCATGATGGTTCCGATAAATCCGTAAGCACCGAATTTGTTGGAAACAGTGATATAAACAGTGAAAACAGAGGAGAAGATCACCCAGGTAAGGGCTGCAAAAACAGCGCCCGGGATCTGATCCTTAAATTTCACTTTTTTCGCAGGCATCAGGTTGTAGAGCACCATGAAAATAATGGTGAGCACCACCAGCACCAGGAAATATCTACCCTTGGAGAGCAGCATCTTCAGAGGTCCGATATTCGGCATATAGCGCTGCAGATAGAACAGGATGCGTCCGCCGTAAACCATGATGACAAGGGAGAGCAGGATGGTCACAATAAGAACCACCATGTAACCCAGTGCCTTCAGGGAGAATACAATAAAGTTATCCTGGTTTTCACACTCGTACGCGGAATCCATACCCTTCATAAGCGCCTTCATGGATGCGGAGGCGGAATACAGGGTCAATACGATGGATACCGTCAGTGTGGCACCGTTGGAGCTGTACACTGCGGTGGCGATATTTCTGAGAATATCCCCCAGAGACTCCGCAAAGTATTCCTCAATATAATTCAGGATCATATTCAGGTTAAACGGTGTGTAAGGCAGGATACAGCAGAGGATCATGACGATGGGAACCAGGGACATAAACAGGTAATAGCAGCCGGAGGTGGCATACACTGTAAGCCTGCGCTTGCCCATGCCGCCGGCAAATTCCTTCCCCAGTCCTACCAGGGATCTCATTTTCTCTTTCATTGGAATTTCTTTCCCTTCTCATATAAATATAACCTCAGTATATCGAGTTCCACGGCTTTATGTCAATCCTGCAAATCAATGCGAAACCAAAAAGAAACGGCAGCTGCGCCGCCGTTTCCTGTTGCAGTATTTATATTGAAATTACAGTCTTGCATCACGGAGACCGCAGAAGCTGTCGATAGGATCCTGTCCTTTGAAGGCTTCTTCTCCGGTGATGAGCGCTTCCACCAGGGCATCCAGGGTGGAATCCTTGGAGTCGTAGGTGTTGATGTAGTTTCTTACCTGTGGGATATCGGCAAGCATGGTAGGCTGGCCTACACTGATTGCCACTACAGGGATCTCAAATACATACCACGGAATCTCGCCGCCGCCCTTGGAAAGACCAAAGGAAGGTCTGCCGCTGTTTACATCGCAGAGGGTGATGACCATATCCATATCTTTTACAAAGTCTGCAATGGCATTCTTTCCTGCAAAGTACAGGTCAAGGCTTGGCTTCTGGCCTGCTGCGATCTGTTTTTTCATCTTATCGATCGGGCTCTCGTAAATAAATGCGTCAAAGCCTTTTGCGATCAGTTTATCTTTCAGGCGCTCAGCCGGGTTAGGGCCGCCGCCAAAGCCCATGGCTGCCATAAGGGCACCCATAGCGCCGCCGTCACCTTTCACGTGAACGATCATGATTCTCTTAAATTTCTCAGGTGTGATCGGAAGCACGCCTTTGTCTTTATATTTAACCAGAGTCAGGGAGTCGCGGCTGATGGCCTTCTGCATCTCCTTGTACTCTTCTTTTCCAAGAACCTCTTTCAGAACCTCAGGCTGTGGAACGATGTCCTCTTTTGCCTTTTTGTTCAGTCCCATTTTTGCCTTAAGGCCAAGAATACGGGAGAGAGCCTCAGTCATGCGCTCCTCGCTGATGATGCCGTTCTTATAAGCGTTCAGCATGGTTGCAAAGTCCTCATCAGGGTCGTTGAAGAAGAGGAACATGTCGCAGCCGGCGTTGATGGCAAGCGGAAGCATCTCGGCACGGGTCATTCTGTCGGTCATAGCTACCATGTGGATGCATCGGTAACAACCATTCCGTTAAAGCCAAGCTTGTCGCGGAGCAGAGTGGTCATGATCTCAGGGCTTAAGGTAGCCGGCATCATGATGCCGTCCTCATCCAGGTCAGGGTTGATGGCCTTTGCATACTCAGGGAGCATAATATGGCCGCCCATAATGGCATCCAGGCCGTCCTCGATCATGGTCTTATATACCATACCGTAGGTCTCATCCCATTTTTCAGGGGTGAAATAGTTTACGTTGTTTGCAATGTGGGCATCACGGAAATCCTGTCCGTTTCCAGGGAAGTGCTTTGCAGCGCAGGCAAAGCCCGGATTCTCGTGTGCACCGCGAAGGTATGCGGCACTCATCTTAGCTACGCGCTCAGGATCATTACCGAAGGCACGGGAAACGATCTCTGTATTCAGCCAGTTATAATGAATATCTGCTACAGGTGCAAAAGCCATGTTGCAGCCAATAGCCGCTGCCTCTTCGTTTACCATTTTACCAAGGGCAAAGGCATAGTCTTCATTTCTGGTGGCACCGATCTTTATACCGCTGCCGATGAAGGTTCCGTCTGCACAGGCACCGTCTCCGCCGGACTCGGTATTACATGCGATGAAGGCAGGGATCTTAGCATATTTCTGAATGTTTCTGTTCTGTTCCTGGATGGCAATTCCAGGTCCGCCGTTGTAGCGGCAGCCGCCAAGATGGTAGGTCTCCATCAGGTTTTTAATATAGGCTTCCTCTTTGGACTGGGTGAGCTGGAAGAATAGCTGTCCTACCTTCTCCTCGTCAGTCATGCCTGCAATAGTGTCCTGGACCCATTTTACGTCTTCGTCGCTGAGGAAGTATGGGTTAGCTTTTAAGTTTACCATGTCTCTGCTCCTTTCTTATTTAAATGTATTAAAACTCGTAATCGATACAGGTTCTGCTTGCGGTGTAAGGACGTACTTTTCCGTCTGCAACTGCCACATGTGCAGGATGAATGGCGTAGCCCTTCAGTGCATCAGCATCAGTGAGGGTGGAGTCCAGCATGAGATCGGCGTTGGAGCTTGGGAGCTTCTCGATCTGCACGTGAACCTCGGTCAGTCCGGGAACCTGTCCAACCAGTCCTTCCAGTCCTTCTTTGATGCCTTTCATGATCTCCTGTTTCTCCTCAGGGGAGTACTCTTCTTTCAGTTTCCATAAAATAATGTGTTTTACCATATCGATACCTCTTTCCTTCAGGGAACCATTTCTGCATTTTTTACACGCAATCCCTCATAATATTGGATGATGGTAGCATATTTTGCTCTATTTTGCAAGTGTTTTCCTTGTATTTTTAATGTATTTTTCACAAAAAACATTGAGATTTTCGCATATTTTACTCGCATATTGAACAAAAACCTGTTATAATCATATCATCTCTGATTGCAGAAGAATTTCATGCAATCAAAAATAAAGAAACAAAGGAGAGAAAAAATGGCAGAATTCGTAAAACTGACTGCAGGCGAGCTGAAACAGCTTCGCGAAGTAAACCCAATGATGATGTCTTATAACGTTGAGTTTGCAGAGGTTACCGGCGGTACCTTCTGGAAAGCTTACACACCTGGACAGATTGCCGGCACAGAGTCTTTTGATGTAGATATGAGCGGCGGTCTGGCTGCTGCTTACAAAGATCTGATGCAGCTTTACCCACCAATCAACCTCTATGACGAGAAGCTCCGCAAACTCGCTAAGGAGTTCGGACCACTCTGGGTTCGTGTTTCCGGTACCTGGGCTACCAAGACCTATTACGATCTTGACGGCGCTATGGGCGGAAAGGTTCCTGAGGGCTACCTGAATACCCTGACCCGCGAGCAGTGGGTAGGCGTTCTTGATTTCGTAAAAGAAGTCGGCGCAAAACTCATGATCTCCGTATCCGCATGTCCTGGTGTTTACGGAAAAGACGAAGCTCCTATTCCTGCATGGACCCCTGTAGAAGCTGAAAAGCTCTTCAAATTCAGTGCTGACTACGGCGTGCCGATCAACGGTTCCGAGTTCGTAAACGAGCCAAACATGCTCTCCGACACCGGTTTCCCTAACGGCTATACCCCTGAGGATCACGCACGTGACCAGAAGATCTTCTACAAATGGCTGAAAGAGAACTATCCTGACTGTATCTATATTGGACCATGTTCCGTAGGTTCCGAGGCTCCTCTTGGAAAAGCCCAGCCTAACTCCAAGGCAGCCGGCGGCGGAATTGAGACCGTTATGAAGACCTGCAGCACCACCCAGCTTATGGGCGAGGATCCATGTCCGCTGGATGTCTTCAGTTATCACTACTACAATGGTATTTCCGAGCGTCTGGCAGGCGTTATGCCTTCCATGCACTGGCTTGCTGAGGAAGCAACCTCCGAGGATTACCTGAATGTAGCTCTGAACAGCGCACGTGCTTATGCTCCTCTTCGCGACAAATATTGTCCTGGCGGAGAAATGTGGGTAACCGAGTCCGGTGATGCCGGCGGCGGCGGTGACACCTGGGCTTCCACTTATCTTGATGTTATCCGTACTCTGAACGAGGCAGGCGGATTTGCTTCTATCACCGACGGTGTTATTTTCCACAACACTCTGGCAGCTTCCGACTACGCTTACCTTGATCGTGTGACCCACGATCCAAGACCAAACTACTTTGCAGTTCTCCTCTGGACCCGCCTTATGGGAACCACCGTTTACGATGCAGCAGAGCCGCAGCGCGTTGGTGCTCACGTATACGCACAGAGCCGTAAAGATGGCAAAGAAGGCAAGGTTTACCTGGTAATCAACAACAGCGAGACCGAAGCTACCACCGTAGAGCTTCCAAAATCCGCTGAGGTTTACGCTCTTGCAGGAAAAGACGGCAACAAACGTGCCACCATCATGACCCTGAACGGAAAAGACCTTGTTCTTGGCGAGAACAACGAACTCCCGGCTCTCGACCCAGTGGTTGTAGAAGCAGGCAAAGTTGAAGTAGCACCTCTTGGCTGCACATTCTTCGTTCTTTAATTTAACTCCATTCAATAAAATAAGCCTTATCTCATTCTTACGAGTGAGATAAGGCTTTTTCATTTTTTAATGTATCATTTCCTGCCTGAGGTTTTGATGGTTGCAGCGTACGCGCTGTTGCAAAGTCCCAGCAATGCGGACAGCATGAATAATGTCTCAATACCCAATGTCTGCCAGATCCATCCGCCGAAGAGGGCGATAAGGACTGTGA
>JAGHUU010000213.1 GCA_018064695.1 Candidatus Blautia equi
TCGCAGAAGACCATACCTCTGCGGTTCAGGTAAGTCAGCATGTCTGTCTTCTCATATTCAATAAACAGACGGTCATGCAGGATATTTACTGCGTTAAACGGATTATATCCCAGGAATTTATTTGGATTGATCTTAGTCTCCCAGATCGTCAGACCCTCGGTCTCTTTTCCGCGGAGGCTCCAGCCCTCGCTTGGAACTGCAGGCTCGGCGATCTCGGAAGCTTTTACAATGACCTCCTCGCCTTCAAAAGCCTCGTAGATGATCATGTTCTCCGCATCGGTGCCGCCCATGCGAGGACACACACACTCACGGTAAACACCGCCGTGGATCAGAACGCGGGTGCCCGGCTGCGCTGCATCGGCTGCTGCCTGAATGGTTGCAAATGGCGCTTCGGCCGAACCGTCATTTTCATCGGATGCGTTGGCTGCATTGCAGTCAACATGAAGCTCTTTTACTACCTTCACATCTTTTTCCCAGAAGGCGAATCTCTGTCCGTGAGGCAGTCTGTCTGCCACGTCGCCCTCCAGCTTGCCGGGTACATTCACAACTGCCCAGTAAGCAGGCTTCGGCTGCCATACCTCGTCAAAGAGCAGCGGGAAGCTTCTCTCTTTGCGGAAGTAGGTGAGCCAGGTATATTCATCATTCAGTCCCCAGAAGGTTACGTTGGTGATATTGGCCTTGCCCTCTTTCTTTGCACGGATCAGCATGGCAAAGAGCATTGCATAAACCTGTGCCAGATCCTGATGAGTCTCTTTAAAGGTAACCACGGTATGGATATCCAGCTCGGTCACCTGCACTTCTTTCACCAGTGCGCCAAAGGTCTCAAGGGAGTCTTTAAAGTTATTAAGATTGATATCGCGAAGGGTCATGTGTCCCTGCATACCCATTCCATCTACCAGACCTTCTGCGAGCAGCGGTTTCAGCACGCGCTCTACGATCAGGTCTCTCTTCCATGGGCTGAAGGTATCATAGTCATTATAGAAAAGGGAGACACCGGAAGCCACGTATTTTCTGGCAAAGCGGAATGCCCAGATGGCATAATCCTCGCCAAGAGTTTTCGTCCAGAGGCTCTCGCGGATACCGTTTTCCAGAATGACCTCGTTGGCAACGTCCCAGGCATAGATAAGTCCCGGATAATTGGTCTGTACCCAGGTCAGCACCTCGCGGATATAGCTTTCCAGACGAAGGATCATCTCCTCGCGGCCGGCAAGCGGTGCGCTCTCATCAAAATTTTCATGGAAGAACCACTTAGGGGTCTGGTTGTGCCACACCAGAGTGTGACCGCGCATAGGAATACCGTTGTCTTTGGCAAAATCCAGCGTAGCTTTAGCCTCGGAAAAATCCAGGGCAGGAGCCAGACGGTATTTCTCCGGATCGCTCATGTTCTTCTCGCGGTCCAGCACACGTTCCGGTTTCATGGCATTCTCACAGGTGAGAGAATTGTACTGGGTTCTCACAGCTTCACGCACTTTCGGGTTTTTAAAACCAAAGGCCGGAACCGCAGCACCGATCTTAAAATAAGGCTCGAAGACTTGTTTTAAGCTCATTTTTATTGTCCTCCTTAAATTGATCTTTAGAGTAAAAAAGAAGGCTTATGTGCCCTTTAAGCACATAAGCCTGCAGAACTGCTTTTATTATAAACTTTTTTCCGGAAAAATGCTCCCCAAACGTGTACAGATGTTATCATCTTTTCAACTAATTATTGCGAATCATCTCTCCCGTGGTTTTATTTCATCTGGCTGAACTCGATGGTATCAAGGAACTCGTCAAAAGCGTCCTCTACGATATCATACTCTTCATCGCTCTCGATGGCCTCAAGGATGCCGTCCTCGCCCTCTTCGATGTAACGGTAGAATACGATCTCAGGCTCTTCCTCGTCCTTCTCATCCTCAGGCATGAGTACTGCATACTCTTTTCCTTTTACTTCAAAAATGGTAACTACGATGCAGTCTACTTTCTCGCCGTCTTCCATCTCAAGTGTTACAATAACGTCTTCTTCATTATCATTCTGGATTCCCATGAATAAAATCTCCTTTGTAAATTATACACTGTTATAATATTTTTTCTGATTACTGATTCAGTTTCAGGCGGTACAGGATCGCGTCCATACAGTTCTGATAGCCCAGCTTGCTGCTGTTCAGGCACAGATCGTATCTGGTGGCATCCTGCCAGTCCCATCCGGTGTAGCGCTTGCAGAATTCCTTCTTGCGCTCATCGTCCTTTACAAGGAACTTCTGAATCTCTTTTTCGCCTCCGCTGATCTTTTCCATGGCCTGTCTGATACGGTACTCTTCAGGAGCATGGACAAATACGCTGAGGACATTTGGCTGATTTCTGAGAATATAATTGGAGCAGCGTCCGATGATGATGCATGATTCCTTAGCTGCCAGCTGCTCAATAAACTTAGCCTGGAGCGCGAAGAGGTTCTCATCAGATGTGAAATCCTTGTCATCCGGCTTCAGTACGGTGCCGTCGTAGACTCTTGGTTTACGGAAAAGGGATGGTTTTGCATTATTATGCTCATCCACTCTGCCAAAGAGCTCCTGGTTTACACCGCTTAAGTCGGATACCATAGGGATAATGTCCTTGTCATAGAACTCAATTCCAAGCTCTTTTGCAAGCATCTGTCCTACAGTTCTTCCTCCGCTTCCATACTGCCTTGCAATGGTAATAACATAATTACTCATAGACTTATCCTCCTTTTACACCTCATAAAAGTTTTTACTCACCAAGATATGCTTTCTGTACAGACTCGTTGTGAAGCAGGTCGTCTGCATTGCCGGAAAGTGAAATACTGCCAGTTTCAAGTACATATGCGCGGTCCGCGATGGAAAGTGCTTTCTTCGCGTTCTGCTCAACCAGAAGTACGGTGGTTCCACCCTCGCTTACCTTCTGGATGATATCAAAGATCTCGTTTACAAAAATTGGGGAGAGACCCATGGATGGCTCATCCATAACGATGAGGCGCGGTTTGCTCATAAGGGCGCGGCCCATGGCAAGCATCTGCTGCTCACCGCCGGAGAGTGTACCGGCGCGCTGATTTTTACGCTCCTCAAGACGAGGGAAACGTCTGTAAACAAGAGCCAGGCTGTCAGCGATCTCAGCCTTGTCTTTACGTGTATAGGCACCCATCAGAAGGTTCTCGTATACGCTCATGTCCGCAAATACGCGGCGTCCCTCAGGAATGTGAGCGATACCCATCTCAACGATCTTATGGGCAGGAACCTTTGTGATGTCTTTTCCTTCAAAAATGATCTGTCCGGATTTTGCAGGAAGAATACCGGTGAGGGTCTGAAGTGTAGTGGTCTTGCCGGCACCGTTTGCGCCGATCAGTGCAATGACCTCACCCTGGTTGACCTCAAAGGAGATGCCCTTCAGGGCCTGGATCACACCGTAGTAAACCTGTAAATCCTTAACTTCTAACATTGGCATTTGTCCGTTCCTCCTTACTCGCCCAGATAAGCAGTGATAACTGCAGGATCGTTCAGTACTGTAGAGGTCTCGCCCTGGATCAGGACCTGACCGAAGTTCAGAACCGTCAGTTCCTCACAGATACCGCCTACTAATCTCATATCATGCTCGATCAGAAGGATCGTCATGTCAAAATGGTCTCTTACAAAGCGGATGGTGTCCATCAGCTCCTGTGTCTCATTTGGGTTCATACCTGCTGCAGGCTCATCAAGAAGAAGGAGCTTTGGATCGGTAGCCAGCGCTCTGGCGATCTCCAGCTTACGCTGTTTACCGTATGGGAGGTTTCCTGCCAGAAGGTCGGCCTCTTTATCGAGGTCGAACACCTTGAGGATCTCCATAGCGCGCTCGTTCATTGCTTTTTCCACCTTAAAGTAACGAGGCAGACGGAAGATACCGGTGAAGGTATCATAGCTGTTCTGATTGTGAAGGCCTACCTTAACGTTGTCCAGAACGGAGAGTCCTTTGAAAAGACGGATATTCTGGAAGGTTCTGGCAATACCGGCCTTGTTGATCTCGATGGTATTTTTTCCGGTGATATCCACACCGTCCAGTTTGATCACGCCCTCGTTTGGTTTATAAACACCGGTGAGGAGGTTGAAAACTGTGGTTTTACCGGCACCGTTTGGTCCGATCAGGCCGTATAACTGGCCCTTTTCAATACTGATATGAAAATTGTCTACTGCGCGAAGGCCGCCAAACTGAATCGCAAGATTCTTAACTTCCAACATTGCCATGATCAAGCTGCCTCCTTTTCATTCTTTTTGCCGAAAAACTTTTCCATCATGCGGCTTCTCCAGTCTCTGGCTGCCGGTGCCCAGTTAAAGAGCATCATGACGATGAGAACGATAGCGTAGATCAGCATACGGTAGGTAGCGAATCCACGGAGCAGCTCCGGGAGCGCATAGAGGATAACGGTAGCGATGATGGAACCGCGAAGGCTTCCGATACCGCCGAGTACCACGTATACCAGTACCAGGATGGACATGTTGTAGTCGAAGGTGGAAACCTTCAGCATGGACATGTTATGTGCATAGAGAACGCCGGCCACACCTGCAAGAGCTGCAGAGATAACAAAGGCGATCATCTTATATTTCATGACATTGATACCTACGGACTCTGCTGCGATACGGTTGTCTCTGGTAGACATGATGGCACGTCCGGTTCTGGAATTTACCAGGTTCTGTACAATGAACAGGGTAACAAGCACCAGAATGACACCGATCAGGAAGAAGTAGTCACGAAGGTCTTTATAAAGAGTAGCGGTACCGGAGATACCAAGCGCACCCTTTAAGATCTCTTTACCGTCGGCTGCTACATGGAAGTTCTGGGAGCTGGTAGCTACGTGAAGACCCTCGCTGTCCACGCCGACGTACAGAATGTTGATGATGTTTTTAATGATCTCTCCAAAAGCCAGGGTTACAATGGCCAGGTAGTCGCCCCGGAGACGAAGTACCGGGATACCGATGATCACACCAAAGATTGCTGCCACTGCCGCACCGATGAGTACTGCAATGATGAATCTTGGAACAGATGGCATATCGGATGCGATATTGGAGAAGATAGAGGATGCATATGCGCCCACGCACATGAATCCGGCATGTCCGAGACTCAGCTCACCGGAGAAGCCTACTACCAGGTTCAGGGATACGGCTGCGATGGTATAAACACAGATCGGAACCAGAAGACCGGAAAGAAGTCTGGAGAGATGTCCTGTGGAGGACATGGTCTGAACGATTACATATGCTGCGATCACCATAAGATAAGTGATCATGTTGTTTTTTGTGGTTTTGTTCATCTTCATATCGGCTGCCTCATACTTTCTCCTGGATGTTCTTGCCGAACAGTCCGGTTGGTTTTACAAGTAACACGATAATCAGCACTGCAAAACAGATGGCATCTGCAATCTGGGAGGAGATATACGCTCTTCCGAAGATCTCAATGACACCCAGCAGGATTCCGCCCACCATTGCACCCGGGATGGATCCGATACCGCCGAATACGGCTGCCACGAAGGCTTTGATACCAGGCATGGAACCGGTATATGGTGTCAGGGACGGATATGCGGAACAGAGAAGCAGACCTGCAATGGCTGCCAGTCCGGAACCGATAGCAAAGGTAAGGGAAATGGTGGCATTTACGTTGACACCCATAAGCTGTGCAGCGTCTTTATCCGCTGCAACGGCCTGCATGGCGCGGCCCGGTTTGGTATTCTTAACGAACCAGGTGAGCACGCTCATGATAACGATACATGCGATGATAGTGATGATGGTGATACCTTTGATGGTCATCTTTCCATCAAAGAGCACCAGTGCAGGAACATCAATGACAGTTACAAAGCTCTTTGCATCTGCGCCGAAGATCAGGAGCGCCAGGTTCTGGAGCAGGTAGCTGACACCAATGGCGGTGATCAGTACAGCCAGCGGGGATGCAGCCTTACGAAGGGGTCTGTATGCAACCGCCTCGATGGTGATACCCATCAGTGTACAGAGTACTACGCCGGCCAGGATAGCCAGTGCCGGGGAAAGACCTGCCTTTGTGATGGAAGACAGGATGATAAATGCGCCAACCATGATGACATCTCCATGCGCAAAGTTCAGCATCTTGGCAATACCGTAAACCATGGTATAACCAAGGGCGATGATCGCATAGATACTGCCCAGGCTAATGCCGTCTTTTAAATAAGATAAAAAGCTCATCATAGAAATACGTTTCCTTTTCACATAAAAATAAGTAAAATCACAAAGTTTCTTTCTAATGTAGAAAAAGATCTGAAAGAAACAGGCTGTTTTGCAGCTTAATTATAACACAGTTCCCCTTTTTCTACATTACAAAAAAGGGGACAGTTCCTTGTTTTCACAGGAAACCGTCCCCATTTTACCTAAACGGCAATAACCCTGCGCATTCAGGGAAGTGTCAGAAATCTATATGGTCTCTGAAACTGAAAATTACATCATCTCGTATACGCCGTTGGTGATTACAACTGCTTTAGGAGCTTTATCTGGCTCGCCCTCCTCAGTCCAGGTGGTGGTACCGGTAAGACCCTCAAGAGTTACATCCATCATAGCTGCGGTAAGTGCCTCGCAGATCTCAGCGTTGTCCATATCTGGAGTTACGTTAGCTGCCTCGATAGCTGCTTTCAGAGCGTAAAGTACATCGTATACGTCTGCTGCGAACTGGTTTGGAGTCTCGCCGTTGTTTGCCTCGCCGTAAGCGGTTACGAATTTAACGGTAGCCTCATCAGTAGAGGAAGCTGCGAATGGGGTAAGAAGCATGCAGCCCTCTGCAAGGGAGGTATCGAAGTTCTCTACTGCAAGAAGACCATCCATACCGTCTACACCGAAGATCTTAACATCAAGGTTGATGTCAGCTGCCTGCTGAAGGATCAGAGCATCATCGTTGTAGTAGTTTGGAAGGAAAAGAAGCTCAGCGCCGCTCTCCTGAACTTTTGCAAGCTGTACGGAGAAATCGGTGTTGGAATCGGTGGTATAAGCCTCATCAGCTACAAGCTCAAGACCGTACTCGCCGCATGCTGCTACGAATGCATCATGGATACCTACGTTGTAGTCAGCCATGGAGTCATAAATTACAGCAACCTTGCTTGCAAGACCCTGCTCAGCGATGAACTGTGCGGATTTGGTTCCCTGCATTGGGTCGGTGAAGCACATACGGAATGCACCTGCTACGTTGGTGATACAGTCAACTGCGGAACCGGATGGGGTGAAAAGGAAGGTCTGGTCCATATCAGCCAGGTCTTTAACTGCGATACAAGCACCGGAAGTAACGGTACCCGCAAGGATCTGCATGCCGTCATCCATAAGGCTGTTGTATGCGTTCATGGATTTCTCAGGATCACCCTGGTCATCACCTGCCTCAAGGATCTCAACCTGATAGCCGTTGATACCGCCGTTAGCGTTGATCTCCTCTGCTGCGATGAGGGATGCTTTGTAAACGCCGAGACCATACTGTGCATAGTCACCGGTCATTGGTCCGATAACACCGATCTTGAAGGTGTCATCTGCGAATACGGTTACAGGAGCGATAGCGGTAGCCATCATGGATGCTGCTGCAACTAAGCTGAGAGCTTTTTTCATGTTTTTCATAATAATTTTCCTCCTTTTATTTTTAATGGTCTGCAGGGTGATTTTTTACCTTAATAAAAGCCAGCTGGAGACTCCAGCCGGCTTTGGCTCCCTGCAAATGTTCCATTAATTTAATGGTAGCATTATAGCAAAACGAATATGTAATTACAAGCCCTAAAATTGCTAAAAATCAGGGATTTGGGAGATATACCGTGAATGTGGTGCCCTCTCCCGGAGTGCTGGCCACCTCTATCCGACCGTCATTGACCCGTACGATCTCATGGGCAATAGAAAGGCCAAGACCAAGGCCCGGATTTGCATGGGCCGCATCCCCCTGAAAGTAGGCATCAAAGATATGCTTTACCGTCTCCTCATCCATGCCGGTTCCGGTGTCCTCCACCTGGACCTTCACCATTTTCCCCTGTCCGGAAAGGGTCACGTTGATCTCTCCACCGGATGGGGTGTATTTAATAGCATTGTTGATAAGATTGATCCAGAGATGCTGCATCAGCTCTTTATTCCCGTAAAACCGGATCTCAGGAAATTCTCCGCCAAACTCCAGTCCCTTGGAGATCCACTCTTTTGAGAGCAGGATCGAGCACTGACGAAGCTGCTCTCCCAGGTCATAATATTCTTTTCTGGAGATCAGCTCGCTGGAGGAGAGTTTGGTGAGAAGGATCGTATTCTTTGTCATGGTGGAGAGACGTTCTGACTCCTCCTCAATGATCTTAAGGTACATCTTCTGCTCTTCCCTCGGCAGCTCCTTCTCAAGCATCAGAGAGGAAAAACCGTTGATCGATGCGATCGGGGTCTTAAACTCATGGGAGAAGCTGTTGATGAAGTCCTTTCTAAGCACCTGCACCTGCTCCAGTTCCTCGATCATACTGTTAAAATCCTGATATACCTGATTCATGCCATCCCGTTTACTGACAGGAATTCTGGTTGAAAAATCTCCTTTGGCAACCTTCTCGATCCCCTCTGTCAGAATGATGAGTGACTTTTTCCGTCGATTGTAGGATACGGCGAAAAGAATAATAAATATGATGAGCGCGATCAGCAGGGTTCCCAGGAACTGCACTTCTGAATTTATGTAGGCATTGGAAATATGCAGAAGATCCGTGCTGATCCAGGTCATGAGAAGATTAGATGCATTGATCAGCAGCACAATGCCGATAGCGATCAGGATCACCTGCTGCGCAAATCTGCGCATGCTCTTTCTGATATCATTTCTTTGCATTGCCGGTCTCCCTGCTGATATCCGCCTTGTATCCAAGGCCTTTGATAGTAGTGATACGGATCTCAGGCACATTTACCAGACGGTTTCTGATTCTGCTCACATGGGTCTTTACTGTGTCTTCTCCGCTCTCGGAGGTCATTCCCCATATGGAATCCATAAGCTGGTTTCTGGAGAAGATCTGATCCGGATAGGACAGAAGCTTAAAGAGCAGATCAAACTCTTTCTTCGGGAATTCTATATATTCCGTGTCGGTGTAGACCGCATATTTTTCGGAATCCACCACAGCGCTGCCCACCAGGATCTTTTTATCCTGGGAGATATTGGCTCTTCTTAAAAGGGCTGCCACTCTCCAGAGCAGCTCATCGCTGCTGAAGGGCTTGGTCATATAGTCATCCGTTCCAAGCTCAAAGCCCTGCTGCTTGTCATCCAGGGATTCCCTGGCTGTGAGCATCAGGTATGGGGTCTCATAGCCCTCCTCCCTGATGGTGCGAAGCAGCTCAAATCCATCCATGCGGGGCATCATGATATCTGCCACTATGAGATCGATGCCGCCCTGGTGGATGCGCTCCAGCGCCTCCACGCCGTCACAGACACTGACCACCGTATACTGATCTGCCAATCTGGCTGCAGTGAGCAGACGCATATTTCTGTCATCTTCCACAATTAGTATCGTTGCCATATTTTATCCTGTTCTTACAGGGAAATGCCGCTGACTCCAAAGGCTCCCGGGCCGCTGTGAGTGGAAACCACACATCCGGTGGTGATCCAGCGGATCTCCTTAAATCCAAGTTTCGTTGCTTCATCGACCAGCTGTTTCTTTGTCTCCTCCTTAAGTCCCATGGACTGGATGAGGAACAGAATCTCTCTGGAGAGGTTTTCCTTCTCCGCAAACTCAGGCAGGAACTTAAGGGCTACTTTATCCAGAGTGCCTCTGTATTTTTTGCCTGCCATCAGTTTTCCGTCCTTCAGCTCAATGAGCGGGTTCAGGGAGAGGATCTTAGCGCCAAGGTAAGCTACGTTGCTGACACGTCCGCCGGCTCTTAAGTAATCCAGATCTCCCGGGAAGAAGCCCATCTTTACCTCATCTCTGATCTTCTCCACATATTTTACGATCTCCGGAATCTCAGCATCCGGATGCTGTTCCAGGTATCTTGCAGTCAGCGTAACAACCAGACACTGTCCGGCGGATACATGTTTGGTATCCACCAGTGTAATATAATCCCTTTCCTCAGAGGCGATCACACAGCTCTGATAAGAGCAGGTGGTGACTGAGGAATAAGCCAGATATAAAATATGTTTGTCAGGATGCTCTGCATGGATCTTATCCAGCACTGTCATAAAATCCTCCGGATTGCATCCGCTGGTCTTTGGAAGAATGCCGGTGGTTTTATAGAAAGAGAATACCTCTGTGGCCGGAAAAGAACCGTCGTCCTTTGTCACATCCTTGAAGGTTACATGCATTGGTACGATTTCGATGCCGTACTGTTCCTGCAGATCTGCCGGAATGTCGGCACCTGTCTCAGCTAAAATAATATATTTACCCATATCTCATAATCTCCTGTTCTCTTGTTCATTCTGACAGAAGCCTGAGATCAGCCTTTCCGCCTTCTCCCGCTCTACGGCTTGTTCCGGCAGAAGCCTGATGTCGGACTCTCTGTATTATGAGTTATCATACATGGGCAAAATTTCCTCAACGTAACGCAAATCCTAAAAAAAGTTTACCTTCTGTTTACCCTGAGTTTTCAAAAAGAGGCAGGCGTAACCTGCCTCCTCTGTTTTTATGCGTTATGTTCCAGGGATAATTCCATAATCTTGCGGATCATGCTGTCAAAATCCATACCGCCGGCTGCCACGGAGCGGGCAAAGCGTCCGCCTACCGCCAGAGCAGGCAGGGCGTCACACTCCAGACAGTAAAGATTTCCATCCACATCCAGTCGGAAATCCGTACGGCTGTAGCCGGTGATTCCAAGACTCTTTACAGCCTTCGCAGCCATATTCTGGATCCTCATCTTCAGCTCACCGGAGATGGAGGCCGGACAGTGGGTGTCCTTGGTTTTCTTCTTATGCAGGGTGTCAAAGCCGAACTTGGCATCATAGACGCCGTCGGTTCCAACCACTTCCAGTACCGGGTAGATCTTATCATCTATGATGGATACTGAGAACTCTCTTCCTGCAATGTATTCCTCTATAATGATCTCATTTTCCCACTTAAAGGCCTCGGTAACTGCCATGGAGAATGCAATATCATCATTTACAACTCTGACTCCAATGGACGCGCCGCCGCTGTTCGGCTTAACAACTACAGGATAGTGCAGTTTATCAGGAAGCTCATATGTAACGGCAGAGGTTTTGGTCATCACCGCCCAATCCGGTGTCAGAATATTATTTGCTACAAAAATCTGTTTTCCGGCGGTTTTATTCATGGCCAGTGTGGTTGCCAGCGCCGGTGATCCGGTATAATCCAGGCCGTAAAGATCCAGAAGTCCCTGCAGCTTGCCTGTCTCGCTTCCGGAGCCCGGAAGTGCGATAAAGATCAGGTCGGACATACGGGCAAACTTGATGACGTTTGGTCCGAGAAGTGAAGTGTCGTTATCTCTTCTTCTCTTTTTCACTGCCCAGAGGTCCGGGATCACATCCGCTTCCACCACCTGCTGCAGGCTGACCTCCTCCGCTCTCTCAAACGGATTTTTGAGATCGGCGTCCAGGGTGCCGTAGCCCAGATAGGTATCCAGAATGATCACGCGGTGTCCCATGTTCTTAAGAGTCTCCACGATCTGGAAGCCTGCGCTGAGAGAAATGTTTCTCTCTATGGAAAGACCGCCTGCCAGAACCAGAATATCCAGTTTATCCGGAAGCTCAAATTTCTCCTGCGGGATGTCGGGTTCTCCCGTGATCACAATATCGTGTCCATCGTCCACAATCTCCATTTCCTTCAGTGCCTTGTTGGTCATTGGCACCACAGAGAGGACAGCTCTAAGCTGTTCCTTGTCAAGATCCACGCCCAGCTTGGCATTCAGATGCTTCTGAAGCTGCTTAAGCACCAGAGACGGAATATGTCCCACCACAAAGTCGGTCATACCGATGAGGGGATCCAGAAGCTTCCAGTCCAGAATGCCTCGCACCGTCTCAATATATTTCAGCAGGGCTTCCATGCCGAAATGGCTGATGATGCCGGCGATGGACTTTACAAATCCCGGATGGAGTCTCTCGTATTTAATAAAGAAGGCCAGAATAAAGGCCACGTTGTCGCCGTAGCGGGGATCTGCCACCAGCTCAAAGATGTATCGGATAAATGCACCGTCGTCCTCTTTTTTTGCAAAGGCAGTCTGGGCGATATGTCCTATAAGCTCAGTTGCCTCTGTAAGCTCCTTATCATTTGGGATGGAGCGCAGAAGGCTGTTCAGGAACTGATCTAACAGCTGCATCTCTGTGCTCTGTCCCGAAGGGTTAGGTGTCATGGTATATTCACCCGGAGCGGTGAAATTAAAAAATGTATTCGGCACATGGGCTTCCGCAAATCCGCCCTTGCCGTAGTCATATCCATGATAAAAGGTGGTCTCACCGATATCATTCAGGATAATATTAACGTAGTCGTAATCGATATTGTGGTTCTGGATAATGCCCTGACGGAGCAGTATACGGTCCCTGTAATGGTTCATGAACTTATCAGAAAAGCCCTGTCCATCAAAGGAGATGCAGCGATCCGGTGTGTCATCCAGAATGGTGATATATTTTGCCTTATTGCCGCCCTTGGAATGGCCGGTCACGGTGATCATATATTTTTTCAGAAGATGACGGCGCACCACGGAACGGAAATATTCCAGAGCGTTGATCTGCTGCAGGGTATCAGTAACGGCAGCGCCCTCCATATCATCGGCCCATTCCATCTGCGCGGTTCCGCGGAAAGCCACAACCGCCTCCATATGCTCCTCGCTGACAAAGACGCATGCCAGGCCGCCACCGCCGCCGTAAGCGCGGTCCACATAGGCGTCCACGATCTTTGCTGCCATAAGAGAGGGATTGTTTTTGATGGCTGCGATCGTATTTTTCCAGTCATAGCCGGTATAAAAGCTTCCGTAATTCTTTTTCTCATCCAGCGCATCCAGATCCAGGCTCTCCATGTATTCGCCTACGGTTTTTCCGCAGACCTTCAGAACACTTTTCATTGGCTCTGTATCCGGGATATATGTGATATTTTCAAGCAAAAGGATCTCATCTATACGATATGCCATGGTCTCTCCTTCCGGTATTTCGTTCTGTTTCTGAAAAGCAATTCTCAGTATGCTTCAATTTCTTTAATAAGGGCTTCATACACCAGCTTCAGATTATCATTTTCTTTTCTCAGGTTTCTTACCAGATTGGAGGAGATCCTGAAAAGGAGCTCGCATCCAACGGATGGAAATCTGCGGCAGTAGTCCTGAAAATCTTTTCTGCTGATGCGAAGGGTCCGGCACTCGGTTTTTGCCTGCACTGTGGCAGAACGGCGGTCCTGGTCAATAAGGGCCATCTCGCCAAACACGCTGAAGCCGCCGGAGGCAATACTTGCTGTCACGTACTGATCCCCATAGATCGTGGTTTTCAGTATATCCACCGTGCCGTCAAGCAGAAGATACAGGGTATCTCCCTCTGTTCCCTCCTTGATAATAAGGGTTCCGGCAGGGAATGTCTCACTGTGGACCAGAAGAGAAAGCTCTTTTAAGTCCTCATCGGAAACGGTCTGGAAAAGGTCAAAGGTTCTGAGGCTTTTTATAACGGCATCCACATTGCGGTTCTTCTCTCTCATCCCTCCACCTCCTGTCCAAGGATGATAAATCCCATATCTTTG
>JAGHUU010000099.1 GCA_018064695.1 Candidatus Blautia equi
AATTGTTGTTGAACTGACAGAAGTACCTCTGGGATATAGTCTGATCGTTCAAAATGCTATAGATACTTCCGTTTTAGATTCCAATCCAGAATTAAATACAACCAAATCTGATGCTGGTTTGCATGGGTTCGGTCTGAAAAGCGTCAAACAGCTTATTGAGAAAAGAAATGGATTGCTCGAAATATATGAAGACAATCATTTTTTTACTGTTCATGTTTTATATTAACGTCAGAATTTCAATTAATGGAGTTTACGCCCCTATAAGGTGTGCTTTTTATATTTTTACCGTCACAAAGCTCACTTTGTGAAAACTGTCCCCTAAAAACTTTCTGTAATTGGATATTTCAAAGAGGACACATACTGTGCTAATATGACTGCCATAAAAGTTATACAAAGGAGTCACTATTATGGAAAAAAGAAATCAGACCACAATGAAACTTGCACAGACAGCCATCTTAGCAGCGCTTTGCTATGTTGTATTCACATTCCTTCAGATCAAGATCCCGCTTCCGGGAGGAGATGCAACTTCTATCCATCTTGGCAATGCCTTCTGTGTTCTGGCGGCACTTCTTATTGGCGGTGTGTACGGTGGTGCAGCAGGTGCCATCGGTATGGGTATCGCAGATATTATGGATCCGGTATATGTGGTAAGTGCACCTAAAACATTTCTTCTGAAATTCCTCATCGGTGTTATTGTGGGTCTTGTTGCTCATACCTATGCAAAGATCGGACAGAGCACAGATAAGAAATACATCTTTAAATGGAGTCTTATCGCATCCATCGCCGGACTTGGCTTTAATGTATTTGCAGATCCAATCGTTGGATACTTCTATAAGATGTATGTACTTGGTCAGCCGCAGGAGGTTGCAAGTATCCTGGCAAAATGGAGCACAGGAACAACCTTTATCAATGCAGTTATGTCCGCTATTGTAGCCATGATTCTATACAATATGCTGAGACCTGCACTTGCAAAATCCGGAATTCTTGTAAAACCGGGCAAGATCTGACAATTCAGAACAAATAGAAACATGTTTCGTAATCTTTTTCGCAAATTATGATTGATTTTTGGTCAAAAAACTGCCATAATAAGCTATCCGCATATGTAGTAAAGCATTTCGCTCTACGAAAAAAACGAAAAAAGGAGATAACGAATATGAAAAACGTAAAGAAATTTACCGCAGTAGCTCTTGCATCTGCAATGGTTCTTTCCAATACTTCTTTTGTTATGGCAGAAGAGGCAACTGAAGCAGCTGCAATCACTATGGAGTTCCTTGCATCTGAGACCGGTGCAGACCTTCTTTCTTCTCTTACCGGACAGGACATGTCCTGGCTGAAATCCGCTTCTGTTGAGGCAAACGCTTCCGGCACCGAGACAGAGCAGGCTGTAGAGTTTGTTACCAAATTAAACGATACTCTTCTTATGAGCGGCACCGGCTATGTAAGCCTTGCTGATATGGTTGAGTATGTAAAGGTTAACGAGTTAGGAGAACAGTTCTTCAAAATCGACCTTGGCAGCAACCTTGCCGATGTACAGGCTCAGGTATCCGCTTCCGTAGAGGGCGTTGATGTTACCCCTATTCTTGAGGCTGTACAGGATCCGGAATATCAGGCACAGCTTCTTATGAACTATGGCTATCCATTCATCGGCTGTGTAGATATGCCAAGCGTTGAGGACGTTGAGGTGTCTTACGAGGATATGACCGCAACCCTTTCCTACACCGGATTTGCTGTAAACGCAGGAAAAGCTGCTGATGCAGTAGCAGATGACCTTGGCAAATTAAAAGAGGATGAGAAGACCTTAGGCCTTATCAATGGTCTTGTTGAGGCAGAGGGCCAGCAGCTCACAGGAGATATGATTGATCAGGCTGTAGAAGCTATCAACAGTGCAAAAGCAGAGAACGGTCTTGACCAGATCGATGTTAAAGCTATGTACGGTCTTTCCGAAGACGGAAATGCTATGGGCGGCTACATCGCACTTGGCGCTGGTTCCGAGGATATGAAACTTGCTGATTTCGTAGCATTCAATACTGAAGAAGGTATTAAAGGCGAGGCTGTAGTTGGACCGGAAGACAGCAACTTCGGCGTTCAGTTCAACGTTGGCGAGGAAGTTGACGCTGTATTATGTGCAAACCATCAGGGTGTTGTTTCCTGCAACGTTGTTACTAACGACAACGGCGGTGTGATCACCATCAAACCTGTAACTGATTACGAGGGCGCTCCAATGGCTGACTTCGAAGGCTTCGAGCTTAAGATCTCCTTCGAGGGCGATGATGAGAGCGGCGTATTCGCAGCAGAGCTGATCTACAACGATGAGGCACTCTTCACCCTTAACTTTACCGCAGCTCCTGGCGAAAACGTAGAGATGATCGACATCTCCTCCATCGAGGCTATCGACATCACTGATGAGGATGCTATGAATGCATGGGTTGAGACCATCGATCCATCCGTAATCCTTGAGAACCTTCTCGCTGCAGGCGTTCCGGAGGAGCTTCTTAACGGTGAGGCTGCTGAATAATCAGCACAGATAAATTTTCTGGACAAAAGATTTAAAATCAGTTAAAATATCATACGTAATTTTACACAACCCCAAAAGATATCTTCTGGGGTTGTGTTTTCGTTAACATTCAATTATAAATTTATTTGTAATCTGTCTATGATGGAGAGGAAGATAGCTCATGACTTTGGAAGAGACTTTAAAATCCATAGATCTGACCCTGCCGGCACCTGTGGAGGAACCGGAACGTCAGTATTATTATATTGCAAAATGCAGAGAGAAGCTGGCTGAACTTAAGGCAAAGCTTGGCAGAAAGCCTACCGCATGCGTGGTAACCTTTGGCTGCCAGATGAATGCCCGTGATTCTGAAAAACTCCGCGGTATCCTGGAGCAGATCGGATACGAAAATTCCGAATCCGAGGAGGCCGATTTTGTCTTATATAACACCTGTACAGTAAGAGAGAATGCAAACGTAAGAGTTTATGGCAGACTTGGCTCTCTTCACGGTTATAAGAGAAAGAATCCTCACATGATGATCAGTCTCTGCGGCTGCATGATGCAGGAGCCTCACGTTGTGGAAAAACTCCAGAAGAGCTATTCCTTTGTAAATCTGGTTTTCGGTACCCACAATATCTTTAAATTTGCAGAGCTTTTATATACTTCCTTTGAATCCGACCGCATGATCGTGGACATCTGGAAAGATACCAACCAGATCGTGGAGGACCTTCCTGTAGATCGTAAATATACCTTTAAATCCGGTGTAAATATCATGTTCGGCTGCAACAATTTCTGCAGCTACTGCATTGTGCCTTATGTGCGCGGACGTGAGAGAAGCCGCGAACCACAGGCCATCATTGATGAATGTAAACGTCTTGTAGCAGATGGCGTAGTGGAAGTTATGCTGCTTGGCCAGAATGTAAACTCTTACGGCAAAAATCTGGAAAATCCTATGACCTTTGCGCAGCTCCTTCGGGAACTGGAAAAGATCGAGGGTCTGGAGAGAATCCGTTTTATGACCTCCCATCCAAAGGATCTCTCTGATGAGCTCATTGAGGTCATGAAGAATTCTAAAAAGATCTGCAAGCATTTACATCTGCCTCTTCAGTCCGGCAGCAGCCGTGTGCTGAAGGTCATGAACCGCAAATACGACAAAGAACGTTATCTTTCCCTTGTGGAGAAGTTAAAAACAGCCATGCCTGACCTTTCCCTCACCACAGATATCATTGTAGGTTTCCCCGGTGAGACAGAGGAGGATTTCCTTGAGACCATGGATGTGGTTGCACAGGCCGGCTATGATACCGCATTTACCTTTATTTATTCCAAACGTACCGGAACCCCTGCTGCCAGCATGCCGGATCAGATCCCTGAGGATGTGATCAAAGATCGTTTTGACAGACTGCTTAAGCTGGTTCAGGACAAAGGACATGAGCGCTCTTCCCGCTTTTTGAATACTGTTCAGGAGATCCTTGTGGAGGAAGAAAGCCGTGACCCTGGTGTGATGACCGGACGTACGGAACACAACCTGCTTGTGCATTTTGCAGGTACAAAATGTCAGATCGGCACTCTGGTGAAAGTAAAACTCACTGAGAGCCGCGGATTTTACTATTTCGGAGAGCTTGTAGAGGAGTAAGAGCAATGGCTTTATCACCTATGATGCAGGAGTACTTAAAGACAAAAGAACAGTACAAAGACTGCATTCTCTTTTACCGACTGGGCGATTTTTATGAGATGTTTTTCGACGACGCCCTGACTGTAACAAAAGAGCTTGAGATCACACTGACAGGAAAAGACTGCGGTCTGGAGGAGCGCGCACCTATGTGCGGGGTTCCTTTTCATGCTGCCGAGACATACATCAACCGCCTCATTGAGCGCGGTCATAAAGTAGCCATCTGCGAGCAGGTGGAGGATCCAAAGCAGGCTAAAGGTCTTGTAAAACGAGAGGTTATCCGTATTGTAACACCCGGAACCACTCTGGATACTATGTCTCTGGATGAGTCCAGGAATAATTATCTGATGTGTGTAGTCTCTCTGGAGGATCACTTTGGCTGTGCCATTGCAGATATCTCCACCGGCGACTGCTTCCTAACTGAGGTAGATAAGCCTTCCAAGCTTCTGGATGAGATCAACAAGTTTTCTCCATCCGAGATCATCTGCAACGAAGCCTTCTTTATGAGCGGCGTGGATGTGGAGGATTTAAGAAATCGACTTCATATCTGCATCTTCCCTCAGGAAGACTGGTACTTTGACGACGAGCACTGCCGTCGTACATTAAAAGAACATTTTCATACGGGAACCATGGAAGGGCTTGGCATCGCTGATTTCGACAGCGGCATCATTGCCTCAGGCGCGCTTTTCCAGTATCTCAAGGAGACACAGAAGACTGCGCTTTCCCATATGACCTCTATACATCCCTATGCGGCAGAGAAATTCATGCTCATTGACAGCTCCAGCAGAAGAAATCTTGAACTGGTGGAGACTCTCCGTGAGAAACAGAAGAGAGGTTCTCTGCTGTGGGTGCTTGATAAAACCAAAACCGCTATGGGTGCCAGAACCCTTCGCTCCTATGTAGAACAGCCGCTCATTGATGCCGCTGAGATCCAGGCCAGACTGGAGGCAGTGGAGGAACTGGTGCAGAACCCTATGCTGAGAGAGGAAATCAGAGAATATCTGAATCCTGTCTATGACCTGGAGCGTCTCATCAGCCGTATCAGCTATCAGTCCGCTAATCCGCGTGATCTGGTTGCTTTTGCGTCCTCCCTTGAAATGCTGCCGTTCATCAAACAGATCTTAAATGACCTTCATTCCCCTCTGCTGCAGCAGATCAACGAGGATATGGATGGTCTGGAAGACCTGGCACAGCTTGTGAGGAGCGCCATTGTGGATGAACCGCCAATTCTCCAGAAAGAGGGCGGCATTATCCGTGAAGGATTCCATCCGGATGTGGACCGTTTCCGCACTTCCCGCACCGATGGCAAAAAATGGCTCTCTGAGCTGGAATCCAAAGAAAGAGATAAGACCGGCATCCGCTCCCTTAAGATTAAATTCAACCGTGTATTTGGCTATTCCCTGGAGGTTTCAAACACCTTTAAAAACCAGGTACCGGATTACTATATAAGAAAACAGACACTCTCAAACGCTGAGCGTTATATCACCCAGGAGTTAAAGGAACTGGAGGATGTGATCCTCGGTGCGGAGGATAAATTATATGCGCTGGAGTATGAGCTTTTCTGTCAGGTGAGAGACGCCTGCGGTAAAGAGGTCGTTCGTATCCAGAAAACGGCTAAGGCAGTGGCTGCCCTGGACGTATTTGCTTCTCTTGCCTATGTAGCAGAGAGAAATAATTATGTAAGACCGAAAATCAACACTACGGGTGTGCTGGATATCAAAAAAGGACGCCATCCTGTAGTGGAAAAGATGATCGACAATGATATGTTTATCTCAAACGATACCTATCTGGAAAATCAGAAAAAA
>JAGHUU010000027.1 GCA_018064695.1 Candidatus Blautia equi
GTAAGCATCGGTGGACTTATGCGTTACACCCGTACCAACATGCTGGAGGTACTGAACTCCGACTATATCCGTACCGCCAGAGCAAAAGGTCTTTCCGAGAACGTGGTTGTCAACAAGCACGCATTCCGCAACACCCTGATCCCTGTTATCACTCTGCTGGGCGGTTCCCTTCCGGGACTCTTCAGCGGTGCTATGATCACAGAGACCCTCTTCCAGATCCCTGGTATCGGTTATACTTCCTACCAGTCTCTGGTACAGGGCGATATCCCGTTTGTAATGTTCTACATGCTGTTTCTGGCAGTTCTGACCCTGGCCGGAAACCTGATTGCCGACGTTCTGTACGCAGTCGTAGACCCACGTGTCAGAGTAAACTAAAGAAAGGAGAAAAATCATGGATAACGAAAAAGAGACCACAACTGAGCGTCTTGACAGTGAACAGCGTGTCCGGGTGCTTTCTCCTGGAATGATGGTTGCCAAGAGATTCCTCCGCAACCGTCTGGCTATCACCGGTCTGGTGATCATTGTATGTATGTTCCTCTTTGCTTTCCTTGGCGGATTCTTAAATCCATACTCCGAGAGCCAGGTGTTCTACACCACAGAGGTGATGCAGAAGGATTACGCAGGCGCAACAAAGATCAACGATTTTCAGCTCATCGCAAAAGAGGGCGTAACCCTTCCTGGCGATGCAATTTCCAACACCCTTCTTGCTATCACCAAGGGCAAGATGGTATTTGAGTCCAAAAAGACAAAAGAGACCATCGGCGTTGGCAAATTCTCTGATAACGCATATATGCTTTATAAGGTGGAGCGCTCCACAGACAGAACTCTTCTGAACTGCCAGGAGAAGAAGGATGCGGATGCCGAAGGCTCCAACCTCTTTGAAAAAGACGGTGTTACCTATCTGGTAGACGGTGCCGGCAAAAAAGCACAGGTCTACACTGCAGAGGACATCGGTATGGCGCTGAAGTATTCCTTCACCGCTTTCGATGCAAACACCAAGCTTCCATACAGCTTTGTAAAGAGCGTGCTTCAGCTCATGCGTGACGGCGGTGACTCCATCAGCGTGGACGGCACCGATTACAAAGTAGAAGTGGAAAACGACAACTCCGTATTTGTTTACGACAAAGACGGCAACGGATACGCATACATCTGTGATATGAACATCACCAACACCGTTTCCGGTATTTACCTGACACCTGACTACAAGCTGGCCCTTATGGAGACCATTGAAGCAGGCGAGAACAAATTCGTCTTCGGCGAGGGCGAGGATGAGACCGAGTACACCATCACCAACAAAAATGGTGAGTACATCGTTAAGAGAGACCAGGAGACCAAGGTCATCGACGACCTGGCTTCCCCATCCGCTGCACACATCTGCGGAACAGACGGCAACGGTATGGACCTTCTTGCACGTCTTATGTACGGCGGACGTATCTCCCTCCTGATCGGCTTCGTAGTAGTATTTATTGAGACCTTCTTAGGCGTACTTGTTGGCGGTACCGCAGGTTTCTTTGGCGGCTGGGTGGATAACTTCCTGATGCGAGTGGTTGATGTTATCTACTGTATCCCTGTTATGCCTCTTTACCTGATCCTTGGTTCTGTTATGGACTATTACCAGGTATCCTCCACAGCACGTATTTATCTGCTCTGTGTTATCATGTCCGTAGTTGGCTGGGTTGGAATCGCACGTATCGTACGTGGACAGATCCTTTCCCTCCGCGAACAGGAATTCATGGTAGCGGCAGAGGCAACCGGTATCAGCGTAAGAAGACGTATCTTCAAGCATCTGGTACCAAACGTAATTCCGCAGCTCATTGTCTTTGCAAGTATGGGTCTTGGTGACATCATCCTTACCGAGGCTGCTCTTTCCTTCTTAGGACTGGGTGTTAAATATCCGGCAGCTTCCTGGGGAAGTATCATCAACGCAGTAAACGATACCTACGTAATGAGAAACTACCCATTCGTATGGATCCCGGCAGGCTTCCTGATCCTGCTTACAGTACTTGCATTTAACTTTATTGGTGACGGTCTCCGCGATGCGTTTGACCCTAAGATGAAACGGTAGGTGATTGGTGATGGCATTATTTAAGAAAAAAAGCGGCGCCAATTATATTTCCGCAAAGGAATCCCGTAAGATCGCGAAGGAAAACCGCAGGATCACCGGCGCCATGGAAAAGAAGAGAAACCGGAAAAACATTCCGGAGTCTGAATATGTAACAGAAATGAAGAATCCTGAAAACTGTGTAGAGTTCGACAACGTGCACACCTATTTCTTCACCGATATCGGCACTGTAAAATCCGTAGATGGTGTATCCTTTGATGTACCACAGGGCAAGACAGTAGGTATCGTAGGTGAGTCCGGATGCGGAAAGTCCGTAACCAGCCTTTCTTTAATGCAGCTGGTACAGCGTCCATCCGGCCAGACCGTGGAGGGTGAGATCCGTTTCAACTCCGGTGAAAAGGTTTACAATGTAGTAAATGCTCCTAATGATGTCATGAGATCCCTTCGCGGAAACAAGATGGCCATGATCTTCCAGGAGCCTATGACTTCCTTAAACCCGGTATTCCGTATCGGCGAGCAGGTGGATGAGGTTATTACCCTTCATTATCCTGAGAAGTCCAAAGAGGAAGTAAAAGCACGTACCATGCAGATGCTGGAGATGGTTGGTATCGCAAACAAAGAGGGCGTTTACCGGATGTATCCGCACGAGCTCTCCGGCGGTATGCGTCAGCGTATCTGTATCGCTATGGCTCTTGCCTGCGACCCTAAGCTGATCATTGCCGATGAGCCTACCACTGCACTGGACGTAACCATTCAGGCACAGATCCTGGATCTTTTGCGCAACCTGAAGGATCAGATCAACAGCTCCATTATGCTCATCACCCATGACCTGGGCGTTGTAGCAGAGATGGCTGACTATGTAGTTGTAATGTACGCAGGACGTGTCATTGAAAAAGGAACCGCAAGAGAGATCTTCAAGGATCCAAGACATCCATATACCATCGGCCTTATGAACTCCAAACCGGTCGTAGGTAAGCATGTGGACCGTCTTTACAGCATCCCTGGAAGCGTTCCAAACCCAATCGACATGCCGAACTACTGTTATTTTAAAGACCGCTGCAACATGTGCGTAAAGGGCTGCGACGGCCCATATCCGGGTGTGTTTAAGGTATCCCCTACACATGAGGTAAGCTGCTACCGCTGTATGGAAGGAGGCACTGACAAATGAGTAATGTGAATAATGACAATATTCTGGAAGTGTCCCATCTTAAGAAATATTTCCCTATCAAGGGCGGTTTCTTTGGCGGTGTGACCGGAAATGTTAAGGCTGTTGACGATGTTACTTTTTCTATTAAACGCGGTACCACCATGGGTCTGGTAGGAGAGTCCGGATGCGGTAAGTCCACCACCGGACGTACCATTCTCCGTCTGATCGAGAAGACCGATGGAAGTGTGAAGTTTAATGGAAAAGAAGTCAGCGATTATGACAAGAAAGAGCTCAGAAACCTTCGTACCAAGATGCAGATCATCTTCCAGGATCCATATTCCTCCTTATCTCCAAGGCTTCCTGTCGGCGAGATCATTGGTGAGGCTGTCCGCGAGCATGGTCTGGTATCTCCGGCTGAGTTTGATGATTATATCACCAGAGTTATGAAGGACTGCGGTCTGCAGGAGTATCATAAAGACCGTTATCCGCATGAGTTCTCCGGCGGACAGAGTCAGCGTATCTGTATCGCGCGTGCGCTGGCACTGAATCCTGAGTTTGTAGTGTGCGATGAGCCCGTATCCGCTCTGGACGTTTCCATCCAGGCACAGATCATCAACCTTCTGAAAGAGCTTCAGGAGAAGCGCAACCTGACCTACTTGTTCATCTCCCATGACCTTTCTGTAGTAGAGCATATCTCTGACACAGTAGGTGTTATGTACCTGGGCGGACTGGTAGAGACCGGCGAGACCGATGACATCTTTGCTCATCCATATCACCCATATACACAGGCCCTTTTCAGTGCCATCCCAATGCCTGATCCGGACCTGAAAAAAGAG
>JAGHUU010000179.1 GCA_018064695.1 Candidatus Blautia equi
GGTAAATGATATCGGCTATATTTCCAATATTATTGAGAACCATGATACTGCGCGCGGTGTGAGCAAATTCCTGCCGGATGGAGGACGCACTGATGCAGCTAAGAAGATGGTGGGCGGTCTGAACTTTATGCTGAAGGGCCTTCCGTTCATCTTCCAGGGACAGGAGATCGGTATGGAGAATACGGAGTTTCATTCCATCGACGAGGTGGATGACTGCAGTACCTTTGCAAATTATAACCTGATGCTGGAAAAAGGTTACTCTGAGGAAGAGGCGCTGGACTGTGTGAGAAAATTCAGCCGTGACAATGCCAGAACACCTATGCAGTGGTCAGCAGAAGAGAATGCCGGCTTCACCACCGGTGAGCCGTGGCTGAAGGTGAATAAGAATTATTCATCCATCAATGTGGAAGCCCAGAGAAAAGATCCGGATTCCATCTTCCATTTCTACAGACAGCTGGCGGCACTTCGTAAGAATGATCTGTATAAAGAGACGGTTGTCTATGGTGAGCTGGTACCGTACCTTGAGGAGCAGAAGAACCTGATGGCATATTTCAGAAAGGCAGATAAGACACTGCTGGTATTGGGGAATTATCAGAAGGAACCGCAGGATGTAGTCCTGCCCGGAAGTGTCAGAAAGGTACTGATCAATAATCAGAAAACATGGATGTGCGAAGAGCAGATCCTGCATATGGAAGGATACCAGTTCCTGGTTCTGGAGATGTAAAATATAGAGAAAGCGTAAGCTTTTACCGAAACACCCCGGAAAATTCCGGGGTGTTTTTTTCTGCCCGTCTGTTGTTTATAGAATTTTCATAGTCTAAAGGTTGCCTGAAATGGGAAAAGTGTTTATACTGAATTCCATAGTATGTTTTATTTCGTTTCAGAAAAGAGGTCGGGATATGAAAGAGAAGATAATGAAAGTTTTGAGAGGACCGCTGCTTTCATCGGTTATCTATGTGGCACTGGGTCTGTCTCTCATCCTTCTGCCGTCAGGAAGCATCAACGTGCTCTGCAAGGTAGTATTCGGAGTGGTTATGATAGGCGCCGGTCTCTATCATGTTCTTCTTCATGTGATGGATCACAAAAACGCCACCTTCCTGGATCTTTTTTCCGGCGTTATCCTTACGGTTTTTGGCGGCTATCTGTTTATGAATCCGCTGCTGGTGATCAACCTGATCCCTGTGATCTTAGGTGCCCTTGTCCTGGCGGACAGCATCTGGACCCTCCGGGCTGCATACCGCTTAAAACAGCGCAGCAGAGGCTCCTGGAAAATTCTGGCCGTTGGCTGTCTTGTTTTTATCGCCCTTGGCGTGGTTATGATCGTCAATCCGTTTAAGGTGCGCACCCAGCAGGTCATCTTTGACGGAAGCGTGCTTCTTGCCAACGGTATTGCAGACTATCTCTTCTGGGGAATGCTGTTCTTTGGCATCCGTCATGCCGATAAAGAGGAACAGAACCAGCAGGAGGCAGAGGAAAAAGAGAACAAATGGAGTGCCGGCAAAACCGGAAAAGAAGACCAGCCTGCATATGAAGAGTGGAGCAGCTCCGCACCGGAGATCGCTGAGAAGCCTGCAGATGCAGAACCTGTTATAGAGGAAGAGCCGGAGCACGTAGTGGCAGAGATCGTGGTTCCTTCCGAAGAACCGGAGGAAAATGCAGAGATCGAACAGGAACTTCCTGTTCTCCCGGCGCTTGAGACTTCTGTACCGAAAAAAACACCGGAACCAATCGTCCTGGTTTTACCGGGCGCGGAGACTGACGATGCAGAATAAGACAAAGGGAAAAGATGGTCTGATGATCCATTTTTCCGGAATTTATGATACACAGCTGTTTGCACAGGATGCCGACCTCTCCGTTCTGGATGTGAGAGGGCTTTCCGGCACCAACTGCTACTGTGACGATGAGGCCATGCAGACACTTAGAGGTCATCTGCAGGGATATCCGGCAGACGGAATTCATTTTCTGGACTCGGGCAATTATCACTATATGACACGTCTCTGGATCGAGAAGATCCGGGAGCCCTTCAGACTTCTTGTTTTTGACAATCATACCGATCTGCAGCCGCCGGCCTTTGGCGGAATCTTATCCTGCGGAGGATGGATCGCCGCTTCCCTTGAGGAGGTACCGCTTTTAAAAGAAGTGATCCTTGTGGGACCGGATGAGGCAGCTTTTCAGGCTGTGGATGAGGAATGGAAAAAAAGAGTACGTTTTTTCAGCAGGGAAAGGCTTGCTGCGGAGGGAATGCCCGCATGTATTTCCTGGCTTAAGGAAACCAATATGGACCTGCCTTTTTATCTCTCTGTGGATAAAGACATTTTATCACCGGAGGCGCTTAAGACCAACTGGAGTCAGGGCGATCTTAAGGCGGAGGAACTGCTTCAGATACTCAGCGCTTTTTATGAAAACACTTTGAAGCAGGGCTCGCATCTACTTGGAATGGATGTTTGCGGTGAGGATGATCCTCAGCACAGCACGGACCCGGAGAAGAGCGATGAGATCAACAGAAGCCTACTTCGTTTCTGGAGAGATACCAACAGCTTTCAGGAGCATTTATGTATAACGAATTACTGAAGATCGGGCCATTTACCGTTTATGGATACGGCCTTATGATAGCCATCGGTATTCTGTGCGCCTATATCTTAGCGGAGTACAGAGCCAAAAAGAAGGGAATGCCCTACGAGGAGATTCTGAACCTGGCGCTTTTATGCGCGGCGGGTGGCCTTCTCTTTGCAAAACTGCTGTACTGGATCACCCAGTGGAGACAGATCGCCGCAGATCCCGGCTTTCTTATGGAAACCATGGGATTCGGCTTCACAGTTTATGGCGGCGTGATAGGCGGCAT
>JAGHUU010000096.1 GCA_018064695.1 Candidatus Blautia equi
TCTCGTTTGAAATCATTGTGATTTCCTCCTTAAAATATAAATATGAATCGCCGCATATTAAGAGACGGTCCGAGTTTCCAATCTCCGAATAAGGGCTGTTATGCGGAATTCCGGTCTCCCGAAATCACCTTGCATAGTATAGCACAGGGGCATATTCTTGTAAACATCTTTTTCCTGTCTTTTTTCATCCAAAAACAGTAAAAGTCAGATTCCGAGCCCCTGTTTTGCAATGGCATTTAAGACCTCCTTGCCGCTGTTTCCGGCTACGCTCACGCAGTGGTTTGCAATGCGGACAAAGCTGTTCATGGACTCGGTGAAAGTGAGACCCTGCTCGAAGGTACATTTCTTTTCTTTCATACGTGCCATGTGGTTTTCCTTGGCAAGTGCAGACTGCTCTCCAACCTCGCTCTCCACACGGCGGATCTTCTTCCAGCCCTCTAATGTGATGTCAGCCTCTGCAAAGATGTTCATGACATCCTCCAGCATTTTGGCATCCATATCGTAGATCTCCTGAATCTCCTTGCAGGCGGCATCAGAGAATTTTGAACCCATATCGATGTTTCGCTCTGTCTGGGTGAGGATCTTCACTGCATGGTCACTGATCTGCTCCAGCTCGTTCAGAACGTTGAAGGAGCAGCTTAAGAATCTGGACACCTCCACAGGCAGCTCATAGGCGTTTACTCTGGTGAGATAACCTGATATTTCGGATGCCAGGTAGTCCACGATCTCCTCGTTGTCGCGGATGGTGCGGGCTTTTTCAAGGCTGTTTTTCATAAGACTCTCAGCTGCAAGCTGCAGGTTCTGTTTTACCAGGTCGCCCATTCTCCCCACCTCTTTCTGCACCTGAAGCTGCAGAACAGCGGGGGAACCGATCATGTTCGGATCGATGTATTCCAGACGGAATGCACTCTCGTGGGCCTGTTTCGGAACCATCATGTAGGTCCATTTTACTACCAGGTTTACCATAGGAAGAAGTACTACACCTGTCACTACTTTGAACAGGATGTGGTAAACGGAGATCTGGAACATGCCGCTTGGGATCATACTCTCGATGATGCCATTGAGCGGTGTCAGCATGGACAGCGGGATGAACAGGATGGCACCGAAAACGTTAAAGAGCAGATAGATGATCGCAGCTCTTTTTGCGTTGTTCTTTGCGTTAAGTGCGGCAAGAAGCGGCGGTGTGGAAGAACCTACGTTGATACCGCAGATGATGTAGCAGGCAAAGCCAAGCGGCATACAGCCCTGCATAGCCAGTGCCTGAAGGACACCGACAGCTGCGGAGGAACTCTGGATGATGGCACAGAGAAGTGCACCAAGGATGAATCCCAGCAGCGGGTTGTTTGCGTTCATAATGAATTTCTGGAAAGGTTCGAAGTCCTTAAGAGGTGCCATGGCACCGCTCATGGTGTGGAGGCCTTCAAAGAGAAGACCGAAGCCAAGGATGACCTGTCCAAGGTATTTTTTCTTTTTCTTTTTTGCATAAAGCATCAGAAGGGCACCGAGACCGATACAGACCGGTGCGATGCCGGATACATCCAGCGCGATGAGCACACTGGTGATGGTGGTACCGATGTTGGAACCAAAGATGACGCCTGTGGCCTGGGCAAGATCCATGATCTCCGCGTTGATAAAGCCCATGACCATGACTGTCGTGGCTGATGATGACTGAATAACTACTGTTACCAGAGCGCCCAGCAGAAAGCCTAAAAAGCGGTTTCTGGTCAGTTTTTCCAGAAGGTCCTTCATCTTAGGACCTGCCGCCAGCTCCAGACCTTCGCCCATGTACTTCATACCGAACAAAAAGAGTCCCAGTCCGCCCAGCAGCGTAAAAATACTACCAATTCCCATTCTCGTTTCCGGGAAAGCTCTCTTCTCTCCCGTTCCTCCTTATCCATAAAAACAAGGGTCACTATACCTACATACACGGTCCCCTCACAGAACCGCATACATCTGTATCATAACATAGTCACATTTAAAAAGAAACGAAAATCACACTTAGCCTAGATTATTCACGGCGAAGCCGTGAAAGTGGCTGAAAGCCACGTAGTTACCGTATTTTAATTGAATATTGCTTTTCACTTGATAGGTGAATAGAAAAAG
>JAGHUU010000254.1 GCA_018064695.1 Candidatus Blautia equi
GGAGTAATGAACCTCCTCCCAATCCCGGCCCTCGACGGCGGCCGCCTGGTATTCCTTGTACTCGAAGCCATCCGAAAGAAACCTATCAACAGAAACTGGGAAGCAGGGTTTCATTTTGTGGGATTTATTCTGCTGATGATGTTGATGGTGTTTGTACTCTATAATGATATCTTAAAATTGTTTATTTAAGAGAGACGGCAGAGCCATACATGTTTCTTCCGTCGACCGCTCTCGGTTGGCCGGCTTGCGGGGAATATGCATGGAGCATCGAAACGTGACGGCAGAGGTATTCATATTTCTTCCGTCGACCGCTCTCGCTTAGTCCTCGATGTAGCGGTACCGAGCTTCGCTCGCCCTACGGGTAAGAGGCCGGGCACCTCTTTGAGGCACCCACCCACTAAGTACCGACACTGCGGATGTCTCCTCCAGAAATATGAATACCTCTGCCTATTGTTTGGAGAGAATATAAATAGCAGAGCTTTTCACTTTTTATTGTTTTTCAAGACAAGTGTAAAAGAAAAAACAGCAAAAAACGTTGCATCGTGTGCCTTTCACAATGCAACGTTTTTTTATAAAATAATACTGTTTTAAATGTCTGAAATCCTCAGGCGGAGACATACATGTTTCTGTAGGAGACATCCGCAGTGTCGGTACTTAGAGGGTGGACGATCTTTGATCGTTCAGCCTCTTACCCGCAGGGCGAGCAAAGCGAGGTACCGCTACATCGAGGACTAAGCGAGAGCGGTCGACGGAAGAAACATGTATGGCTCTGCCGTCAATTATCGATTTAAAATAACTATTCTTTAGAAACTGATTTTCACAAGATTCAGCAGAATCTCAGAAACCTTATCCATACCCTCTACAGTAATATGTTCGTATGGGCCGTGGAAGGCGTAGCCGCCGGTTCCCAGGTTGGGACATGGGATTCCCATGAAGCTTAAGTTGGCGCCGTCTGTGCCGCCGCGGATTGGGATGGTGGCAGGGCTGACACCGGAGAGTTCTGCAGCTTTTTCTGCATTTTCGATGAGGAATGGGTACTGGTTTACGATCTCCACCATGTTGCGGTACTGGTCGCGGAGGGTGAAGGTGACAGTGCCCTGGCCCCATTTATTGTTCAGGAGTTCAGCAATGTGAGCGATGGTCTCTTTGCGGTGTGCGAAGGTGGCTGCGTTGTGGTCGCGGATGATGTATACCAGCTCTGCGTGAGCCACATCTCCGGTCATGGAGAGGAGATGGAAAAATCCTTCATATCCGCAGGTATCGCGAGGCGTATCTCCGGATGGGAGCATCTGATTAAACTCCATAGCCACCAGGCAGGCATTCACCATAACATCCTTGGAGGTGCCAGGATGCACATTCACTCCGTTGAATTCAACCTTCACCTGAGCTGCATTGAAATTCTCGTATTCGATCTCGCCCTCAGCACCGCCGTCAATGGTATAAGCATATTTAGCACCAAATTTCTCAGTGGAGAAATTAGCAGTTCCCATACCGATCTCTTCGTCAGGAGTGAAAGCCACTGCGATAGGTCCGTGTGGGATCTTTTCATTGATCAGAGTCTCCACAAGGGTCATAATAGCAGCTACACCGGCTTTATCATCTGCACCGAGAATAGTGGTTCCATCAGTAGTGATAAGCGTGCGTCCCTTAAGGGAAGGAAGATGCGGGAACATAGCCGGATCAAGCACGCGGCCGCTGTCGCCAAGAGGGAAGAGCTCTCCATTATAGTCCGGAGTAATCACAGGGGTAACATCATGGTCACAGAAATCAGACACGGTATCCATGTGTGCTACAAAACCGATACACGGTTTATCCTCCATACCCTCTGTTGCAGGAAGATGACCGTAAACATAACAGAACTCATCGCAGAACGCATCTGCCACACCCAGCTCCTTTAACTCCTGCTCCAGATAACGGCCAAGGCTAAACTGGCATTCGGAGGAAGGTCCGGTGGTGCTTTCCTCATCGCTTGGGGTGCGGAAAGTTACATATTTTAATAATCTTTCATAGGATCTCATAGAAAATCTCCTTTGTCTGAATTGTTTTTATTCCAGTATATCATACCATTTCTGTTTAGAATTTCAATGTGAAAAGCAGGAAAAAATCGCCCCGAACCGCCTCGGAATAATATGCGCTGCACGAATGAAAAACATGAAAAATATGAATTTTTTAGATGGAATCCGAGATGGTATCATAGTGATATCCTATGTATAGAAAGGAAAAGGAACATGAAAAACAAATCATTTGTAAAAGGTCTTGCGGCCGGTCTCATCTCCATCGCAATGATCTTTGCCGGCGAAGCTGTAGAGAACATCTATATGAAGCCAGCCACAGAAGCCGTAGCACCGGCAGAGGTGGAAGAGAAAGCTGACACTGCAGAAGCAGAAACTCAGACAGCAGAAGAAGTAAAAACAGAAGCACCTGCAGGCGCAGGAAATACCTTCAGCGCATCCGACTACGGATTTGGAGGAGACGTAACCGTAACCATCACTGTTGACGATGCAGGAAAGATCACCGCAGCCACCGTAGAGGGACCAAGTGAGACTCCTGAGATCGGCGGAAAAGCAGTAGATACCCTTGCAGAGCAGATCGTAGCTGCACAGAGCGCAGAGATCGACGGCGTTGCAGGCGCATCCCTTACCTCCGCAGCAGCAAAGAGCGCAGCAGCAAAGGCAATCGAGATGTCCAAAGGCGGCGCAGCAGAGGAAGAAGGCGGCAGCCTCTTCACCCCGGGAACCTATGAGGGA
>JAGHUU010000312.1 GCA_018064695.1 Candidatus Blautia equi
ACCAGGGAACAGCAGTATTTCCAGGCACTTCCGTGGGTGCCGGTCTGCCACTGGTATTCTTTGGGAATGGGGAAATGGTACTGCATGTAGTGGGCGTACTCGTGCTTATACAGATCCTCCCTGTCCTCTTTTGAGAGGGGATTTTTTACGCCGTAGCTGATAAAGAGGAGGGAGAAATGAAAGTGTTCTTTTCCGTCTTCGCTCTTCTGTCTGTATGCGCCAAGCACGTCTGTTTCGTATCCAAAGGTGATGGGGAGCTCTGCTGCGTGCAGGTGCCATCTCTTATCTAATTGTTCGTATAGAGCCCGAATCTGGGCTGTTAGGATGGGGATCTCACGGTTCAGGGTGAGATTCCGCTGAATTTCTTCTATTTCTGTCATAAAATCTGAATTTCTCCTGATCAGTAATCTGCGGAACTAGTATAAATGAGAGTTCCGGCGGTTGCAATAGAAAATCTGTGCGTTATAATATCATTATTCGTGATAAAAGAGGGCGTTTCCATGGAGAAGACCATTCAGATGACTGCGGGGCAGGCCTGCAGTCTCCAGACCTTTTTAAAACAGAATATGGGCCTTTCTAAGAAGCAGATCAGCCGGGCCAAATTCCGGCCGGAGGGGATCACTGTGAACGGTGTGCAGCGCCGCGTGACGGAGGCGGTATGCCCGGGGGATGTGGTGCGAGTTCTTCTGGAGGAGGAAGGGGTTTCCTCCGACCATCTGGTGCCCTACCCGCTGGAGCTTCAGATTCTGGATGAGGATGAGGATCTTCTGGCGGTGAATAAGCCGGCGGGGCTTGTGGTGCATCCGTCTCATGGGCATTATGAGGATTCTCTTGCCAATGCGGTGACGCATTATTTTCTTAAGAAGGGGATGCATGTGAAGATCCGGCCTGTTGGAAGGCTGGATAAGGAGACATCAGGGATCGTGGTCTTTGCGCTCAATCAGACTGCTGCGGGCAGGCTTATGGAGCAGAAGGAGCGGGGGATCTTTCAGAAGACTTATTATGCCATGGCGGAGGGGCATTTTGAGGTTCCCTCCGGTACTATTGATGCGGGCATTCTGAAGGATGAGACTGCCCTGAATAAAATGAAGACAAGTCCTGATGGGCTTGCCTCTGTGACGCATTATGAAGTTGTGGAGGCCTTTGAAGGGTGCTCTCTTGTGCGGGTTCGGCCGGAGACCGGGCGTACGCATCAGATCCGTGTTCACTTCTCTTCTACCGGGCATCCTCTGGTTGGGGATGAGATTTACGGTTCCGGAAACGGTGTCCTGCTGCACGCAGGGGAATGTACGCTGGTGCAGCCATTTACGGGGAAAATGCTTCAGTTAAAGACCGCTCTGCCGGATCGCTTTCTGCGGTCGGAATGATCCTTTCTGGTCATCCGTCGCCGCTTATTCCGGCAGCATTCCTTCCTCCGTCGTTTCAGCCTCTTTCAGCTGTGCAGAAAAAATACGGAAAATGGTCAAATCTATTTTATATCATATTTTTCCGGTCTCTGATAATTCGCCATATAGTGATAATGGCAAGCAGCGCGCTGATGCTGTCCATGGTGCCGGAAAAGATATCCCGCACCAGCACATCATAACAGAACCAGATCAGCAGGTTCACCGCCACGTTGATCTTAACAGTAATATCGCTCTTCAGATAATAACTGCAGATGGAATACTGAATGGTGGCAAAGATCGTCAGAAGCCCTACCACCCCGCTGGTGTTTGTCCAGAGCCCCAGCACCAGAGCCAGAATACTGAACACAAAGCAGTAGGAAGCCTTATACTTATCCACCGCGATCAGATAATTACGCCAGGCGTTGATGAGCATCATGATAATACACGGATACACCCCAAGAAAATAGGCCGCCCCCGCATAAACCAGACACTGCCCCACCTGATACCAGTAAGTCCTATGCGGATCCTTTGTCCAGGAGGAAGCCAGCGTAAAACACGCCGTGATAAACGACAACACCATAGCAATTGCATAATTCGACATAAAAAATACCTCAAAATATTGCGAGGGGGACAGGGGGACAGGGACCTGGTCCAATTTTTCTTAATGAAAAATGGACCAGGTCCCTGTCCTACTTGGCTTATAGTTCTTTAGCCAGAATCTCCTCTTTGCGTTTCATCAGCTCATCCCCAAGGATGATCTCATTGGCCTTCTCAAATCCAATGCGATCGATGGTGACTGCCAGTCTCTCGCCCTTTAAGCCGTACTCACGGAAGAACAGGATCACCTTCTCAATGATCTCCATGACCTCTTCCTCTGTCTTAAAGAGTCTGGTGAGTGGTTTGCCATGGGAAATGTTTTTGCCCCAGCGGCCGCCCACAAAGATCTTGTAGCCGTATTCGCCGTCGGTGATGCTGTCAAAATAGCATTTGCCCACGCAGCGTCCGCAGTGGAGACATTTGCTCTCATCGATGGTTATCACTTTATCTACGACTTTGGCTGCGCCCACCGGGCAGGTGGCCTCGATGGCACATTTCTTACATCCCTTGCAGAGCTCGCTCTTAAACTCCGGAATTCTCTGTCCCATGATGCCCACGTCATTTAAAGTAGGCTTCACGCAGTTGTTCGGGCATCCGCCTACACAGATCTTAAACTTATGCGGAAGTGCCACATCATGCCATTTTGTGTAGAACTCGTTGTGAATCTTCTCGGAAAGTCCAAAGGAATCCAGAAGTCCGTACTGACAGGTGGTTCCCTTACAGGAAACGATCGGACGAACCTTTGCTCCGGTACCGCCGGTCACAAGACCTGCCTGCCCAATAAATTCGCGGAACGGCTCAATCTGCTCATACGGAATACCCGGGATCTCCACAGTAAGCCTGGTGGTGAACTCCATATGTCCGTCACCGAATTTCTCTGCTGCTTCCGCCAGGACTGCTGCCTGCTTTGCAGTGATCTTTCCATTTACTGTGAGTACTCGTCCGTTAAAATTGTCAGTGCCTTTGTTGCTGAGGAAGCCAAGTCCTTTTACCCGTTTTTCGTCTGCCGGGCTAACAGTTAATGCTGCCATATGAATTTCCCCCTATATCAAAATTTTACCCTATCATACCAGAAAATGCCCCGCCTGTCCATCGCCAGAAGAACAACAAACGTTACAGTTCACACGGCACCTAATCACTTGCTGATTAGGTGACCGGAGAAAGTGATTCAGGGGTGAGCAGGCCTCTTTTGCGAAGCAAAACTCCAAA
>JAGHUU010000273.1 GCA_018064695.1 Candidatus Blautia equi
CACAGGCCTATTTGGAGTTTTGCTTCGCAAAAGAGGCCTGCTCACCCCTGAATCACTTTCTCCGGTCACCTAATCAGCAAGTGATTAGGTTACGTGTGAACTGTAACAGATTTCATTCTTTACTTTTCAGCAGATTTCGTATAACATAATAGAGGCGTAGGGAAGCACCGTTTTCAAAGGTAACAAACCCTGAAAACGGTGCTTTTTATGTTCATAAGAATATATAGATCAATTTAGAATAGATGAGGAAAAATTATGAAGAAAAAAGTTTGCGCATGGCTCCTTGCCGCAGCGCTGACCTGCACTGCAGGCGCAGCTGTTCAGGCTGAGGATGCAGTTGAAATTACCATCTCCACCGCAGTGAATCTTTTGGTTTCCATGGTAAGAGAGCTTGCAGACAGCGCTCCTGCTGGAACAGAAGTGACTGAATTAGAAGAGACAGTAAGTGAAAATGGAGAGGCAGTGCTTCCCGACGGAGAGTACGATGTCGTTTTTGATACCGACAGCAGCATGTTTCATGTAAATGAGGCCTGCGACGGAATCAGCCTTCTCACTGTGGAGAATGGGGAGATGACGGTTCATATCACACTGGCTTCTAAAAATATTGTAAATCTCTATCCGGGTCTTGCAGAGGATGCAAAGGAGGACGAGGCCGGCTGGCTTATGCCTACAGAGGATGAAGTCACCTACAGCGACGGCTGGACAGAGACTGTATATGGCTTTGATGTACCGGTGCAGGTACTTGGCGAGGAATTTGACCTGGCGCTGATCGGCAAAAAAGGTACCTGGTACGACCATAAAGTCAGTGTAGTGCTGGCAGACTGATAGTAACTGAATTAAAAATAAAAGCAGGAAACGAGGAAACAGGATGAGCTTAAAGAAAGAAGCAATTATTGCAGCAGAAGCAAATCTCACATCAAATTACAGGGAGAAGGATATTTTTCATACCAAAAACGGCCAGAATCTTCCAAGCCGTGCGGTGATCATCGATATCCTGAAGGATTTAAGAAAGGTTCTTTTCCCGGGATATTTTTCCACAGATACCAGTGTGCAGGATTTTCCGGAGCACTATGTGGGACATTGCCTGAATGATATCTATGACAGACTGAAAGGACAGATCGAGATCGCCCTTCTTGCAAGGCCGCAGGAAACAGATCGCCCTCTGGATGTTCAGGCGGATGAGATCTGCGGCAGATTTATCAAAAAGCTTCCGGATGTACAGCTCATGCTTCTGAAGGATGTGCAGGCGGGCTTTAACGGTGACCCGGCAGCCAAGAGTCTGGAGGAGATCATTTGCTCCTACCCGGGTGTTTTTGCCATCTATGTGTACAGACTGGCACACATTCTGTACCGTGAAGATGTACCTTATATTCCACGTATTATGACAGAGTATGCCCACAGCGGCACCGGTATCGATATCAACCCGGGTGCCACCATTGGCGAGAACTTCTTTATCGACCACGGTACCGGTGTTGTAATCGGTGAGACCACCACCATTGGAAACAATGTGAAGCTGTATCAGGGTGTGACCCTGGGTGCGCTTTCCACCAGAAAAGGACAGCAGCTGGCCAACGTAAAACGTCATCCGACGATCTGCGACAATGTAACGATCTATGCAAACTCCACCGTCCTTGGCGGAGAGACTGTGATTGGAGAGAATGTAATCATCGGCGGTAACACCTTTATCACCGAATCCATCCCGGCAAACACAAAGGTCAGCACCAAGAGTCCGGAACTGGTCCTGCAGGAATCCAGAGATCCAAAGAAATCCTCCCAGTGGGAGATCTGAGAGATTTCGGAAAAAAGATAAAAAAGCTATTGACAAAACGGAAGGGTTTCCGTATAATACATATCGTTGCAGAGATGCAGATGCAATCGCAGCGATATGCGGGTGTAGTTCAATGGTAGAACACCAGCCTTCCAAGCTGGATACGTGGGTTCGATTCCCATCACCCGCTTATGCGATAGTGGCGTAGTTGGTAACGCGCGACCTTGCCAAGGTCGAGACCGCGGGTTCGAGCCCCGTCTATCGCTCTAAAAAACTTCCTGAAAAATCAGGAAGTTTTTTTTTACAAAAATAAAGACATGGCGTGAAAAATCAGGGCTTTCTGCATCCTGGTTTTCGGGATGCAAAAAGGAGTGCAGCAGTTTCGTGCAGCACTCCTTTTTTATTTTACGTTATTCAATTTACTCAAGTGTCAGGATCTGAGAGGTGACATCGCCTCCGAAGGCGAAGGCATCGCCGGCTTTCAGCGTTACCTCGGACATTCCGGTGAGGGAGAAGGCCTGGCATACGGTGATGGTCTCACCGGCTGCAACCTCGGTCATATCAATGAAAAGATCCAGCGCAGGTTCTGTGGTTTCAGGGATGGCAGCTTCCAGAGAAGCACCGCCCTGAGAAGCCAGAAGGCTTACATCCAGCATTGGGCAGGAGGAATCCGGTCCCTTGTTTGTGTACTCATAGTAAACAAGGAGACAGTCTTTTCCGGCCATGTCCTTTGTGATGCGGAACTGGGTGTAGTGGATACGGAAACGGTCGGTCTCCATATCAATGAGGGCATCCTCGGCAACCGGTTTTTCCATGGATACCTGCTGGCCGTTCTGGGCAGCGGCTACGGAATCACCGATCTCCTGTGCCATAACGCTGAAGTTGGCGGAGAGGACTTTGAGGGTCTCGCTGTCAAGACTTTTGATCTTCCACTCCTGATCAAGGGAGATCATAGGATAGGTGATCTCGGTCACAAGGTAGGTTTCCTCTGCGCCTTCCCTTGCCTGAGTCAGAAGCCCGGCAAAGATCTGCTCCAGATTCTCCTCGGTGACCTCGCTTCCGGAGATGGAAGCGGCTGCGATCTGGCGAAGCAGTTCACCCACAGCGTTTTTGTAGATCTCGGAACCGTCCAGGTAATTGATGCGGGCGGTAACCTGTGCTTCACCGTCGGTGAGGTTCATTTTGGTTTTGGTGATGTCGTAAGTCATCTTTTCTGTCATACTGCGGAAGAAGTCCGCGTAGGCAGGATTTCTTAAATCCAGATCATCCAGAAGAGAGAGGTCCTCGCTCTGTATCATGGAAGTCATGGCATCGTAATCCAGAGTCTGGATGGTATGCAGGAAGGCTTTTGCAGCGGTCTCAGGTTTCTGACGCTCGTACAGATAATAGCCTGTTACCCCGCCGAGGGCCAGGATGAGCGCCAGCAGAATGAGGATCACCGCACCTGCTCTTTTTGATTTTTTCTTCATAATTCCTCCTTAAATCATTAGAATACTCCGGTCCGAATTATAGCATATTTTATTGACATTGGCAAATGGCAGCCATATAATTATCCTTGACCGACCAGCCGGTCGGAAAAACAGAAATGGAGAAATGCTATGTTATCTCGTCTTAGTGTTAAGAAACCTTATACCGTATGGGTGGCGATCGTACTTGTCATTATCCTTGGAGCGGTCTCCTTTGGAAAGATGAATACAGACCTTCTGCCAAGTATGAATCTCCCTTACGCCATCGTTATGACTACCTATCCCGGAGCCAGCCCGGAGACTGTGGAGACTGTGGTTACCCGTCCTATTGAGCAGTCCATGGCTACGGTAAGTGATATCGAGAATGTAAGCTCCCAGTCCAGAGAGAACGTATCCGTTGTTATTCTGGAGTTTGCGGAGAGCACCAATATGGATTCCGTCACCATTGAGATCCGTGAAAAGCTGGACCAGATCAGTGGTTACTGGGATGATATGGTTGGCAAACCTATGATCATGAAACTGAATCCTGACATGCTGCCTATTATGATCGCAGCTGTGGAGATCGATGATCTGGAAGCCACCGAGGTTACCGACTACGTTAAGGCACATATAGAGGCGGAGCTGGAGAGCGTGGCAGGTGTTGCCAGCGTTTCCACCACAGGTAATATCACTGAGAGTGTAAATATCACCATCCGCCAGGACAAGATCGCAGAAGTAAATAAAAAGATCGCAGCCGCAGTGGATAAGACCTTTGCGGAAAAAGAAGAGGAACTTGAGGACGCCCAGAAGGAACTGGACAACGGCAAGGAAGAGCTTGAAGACGGCAAGAAACAGATGGAGGACGGCAAGGCCGCTCTGGAGAGCGGAAAGAATGCCATGGTTGCCGGTCTGGCAGGCGGCAAGCAGCAGCTTGCAGATGCCCAGAGCCAGTTAAGCTCAGGTGCCCAGGAGCTCCGTGATACAGAAAAAATGCTGAATGAGCAGCAGAAACAGCTCACCGATGGTCTGGAAGCCATCACCAACGGCCGTCAGCAGGCTATTGACGGCAAGGCACAGCTGATCCAGGCCCAGACCGGTATTGAGACACTGGTTTCCGCTATCAATATGCTGCAGGAAAAAGAAGATGAGCTGAGCGGCCCTCTTACCACTATGGAGCAGGGCATGACAGCCATTGACCAGCAGATCGCCCTCTTGGAGGCAGCGGCTGATGTTATGGAAAACGGAAGTATTGAGCTTCCGGGCGGCGGCACCATTGATGTTCCGGGAATCGGCGATATTGAGATCCCAGGTGACGGAACCATCCAGCTTCCGGGCGGCGGTACCATTGACATTCCTAACTTCGGCGGCGGTTCCTCCGGCGGAAACGGCGGCTCCGGAGACGATTTTGCTGACGACTTTGTAGATGATTTCGCAGATGACTATATCATGGGCTATTCCATGATCGATACCCCTGGTGTGGCAGCAGAGACCGGAAACAGTCTTGCCGGCCAGACACAGAACCTCCTGCAGCAGCTCTACGCACAGAAGGCAGAGCTGCAGACCCAGTATGATCTGCTTAAGGGTGGAATCACAGAGATCAAAACCCAGAAGGCTTCCCTTCAGTCCCAGCTGGACAGCATCCTGTCCGGACTTGGAAAGACCTCCGCATCTGAGGCACTGAGCTATATTGCCACCCAGATCACCACCATTGACCAGACTCTGCAGGAGCTCACAGAAACTGAAGCACAGCTGTTGGAAGGCCAGTCCGCACTGGATGCAGGCTTTGCTCAGTTAAATGCTGCTAAGCAGCAGGTGGCTTCCGGCCAGTCCCAGCTCACCACCGGACAGATCGCAATGGATACCCAGAGCCTTCTTGCGGTGATCCAGATGAGCGTGGCTGAGGCCAAGCTGGCCTCCGGTGAAGGTGTGATCGCCCAGACCGAAGCGCAGCTGGATGCAGCACAGACCCAGCTGGACGATGGACGTGAACAGCTGAACGATGCAAAAGAACAGACAAAAGAAAAAGTAGACCTGAACAACATTCTCAGCAAGGACCTGGTAAAAGGTATCCTGGCCGGACAGAACTTCTCCATGCCGGCAGGTTACATCAACGAGGGACAGGATGAGTTCCTGGTGCGTGTCGGCGACAAGCTTCGGGGCATGGACAATATGGAGGATCTGATCCTTCTGGATCTCGGCTTTGATGATCTGGACCCGATCCGCCTGGGAGATGTTGCAGAGATCATTAAAGTAGATGACAGCGACTCCGTATACGCACGTCTGAACGGCAGCCCGGGTGTGATCCTGACACTGGAAAAACAGACCGGATACTCCACCGGTGATGTTACAGACCGACTGTTAAAACGAATCGATGAGATCGAGGAGGAGAGAGAAAACGTACACTTCTCCGTCCTCATGAACCAGGGTATCTACATTGACCTGGTAGTAAACTCCGTACTTCAGAACATGATGTCCGGTGCACTTCTGGCAGTCCTGATCCTGCTTCTGTTCCTTAAGGATCTCCGTCCTACCTTTGTGATTGCCTGCTCCATACCGATCAGTGTCGTTACCGCATTCGTACTTATGTACTTCAGCGGCATCACACTGAATGTCATCTCCCTTTCCGGTCTGGCCCTCGGTATTGGTATGCTGGTAGATAACTCCATCGTAGTAATTGAGAATATTGACCGTCTGAGACAGAAAGGTATGTCTGCGGTTCGCGCTGCAGTAGAAGGTGCCGGTGAGGTAGCGGGAGCGATCGCGGCTTCCACACTTACCACCGTCTGCGTATTTGCGCCGATCGTCTTCACAGAGGGTATCACCAGACAGCTGTTTGTGGATATGGGTCTTACCATTGCATACTCCCTGCTGGCTTCCCTGGTGGTAGCGCTCACGCTGGTACCGGCTATGTCCTCCGGACTTTTAAGAAAAACAAAACCAAAGAAAGCTCCCCTCCTTGAATTCATTAAGAAGATCTACGGCACGCTCTTAAGCGGTGCGCTGCATGTGAAGTTCCTTGTGGTCCTCCTCGCGGCCGGTCTTCTGGTATGGAGCGGTTATATAGAATTCCAGAACGGTACTGCCTTTATGCCGGATATGGAGAGCACCCAGGTAACCATGACCATTTCCATGGAGAAGGGTGCACAGTTTGCAGACCTTGTAAAGAACGCTGACGATGTGATCGCAGCCATTGAAGATATTGAAGATATTGAGTCCATTGGTGCCATGGCCGGCGGCGGTGGCCTTATGAGCCTCACCGGCGGTGGCGGCTCCGGCAATTCCATCACAGCTTACCTGCTCTTAAAAGAGGATAAAAAGCTGAGCGGCGAAGAGCTGGCGGATGAGATCTATAAGAGAACAGAACAGTATCCATGTAATGTATCTGTTTCCACCCAGTCCATGGATATGAGTGCCCTTGGCGGCAGCGGTATCAGCGTCCGCGTAAAAGGACGTGAGCTGGATCGTCTGGCAGAGATCTGCCGTGACATTGCAAAAATGGCGGAGGAAGTAGAAGGCCTTGTAAATGTTTCCGACGGACAGGGCGATGTGGACAGAGAGTTCCGTATCAGCGTGGATAAGGGCAAAGCCATGGAGCATCAGCTTACAGTAGCCCAGGTATTCCAGGCTATCCAGGTGAGACTGGCAGAGGCTTCCTCAGCCACCACCCTTGCTACAGAGGATAAGGATTACAGTGTATACGTATATGATGAGAAGGATGAGACCCTGACCCGCGATCTCGTAAAAGAGATGGAGATCGACGTGAAAAATAAAGAGGGCGAGACGGAAAAGATCAAACTTTCCGAGATCGCATCCTTTGATGAAGCTACCGGACCGCAGACCATCACCCGTGATGCACAGTCCCGTTACATGACAGTTTCCGGTCAGATCGCATCCGGACATAATATCGCCTTTGTAAGTGCGGCCCTCAATGAAAAACTGGAAGATTATGAGCTTCCGGGCGGATATTCCATAGAGATGACCGGTGAGGACGAGACCATCAACGATGCTATGGAGCAGCTGTTCCTCATGCTTGCCCTGGCTGTTGTATTCATGTACCTCATCATGGTAGCGCAGTTCCAGTCCCTGATGTCCCCATTCATCGTTATGTTCACCATTCCACTGGCGTTCACCGGCGGTTTCCTGGGACTGAAAGCGGCAAACATGGAGCTCAGCGTTATCGCTATGATCGGTTTCATCATGCTTTCCGGTATTATCGTTAACAACGGTATCGTGCTGGTAGACTATACCAACCAGCTTCGTATGGAGGGCATGGAAAAACGTGCCGCTCTGATCCAGGCCGGCAAGGACCGTCTGAGACCAATCGTCATGACAGCCCTCACCACCATTCTTGGTCTTTCCACCATGGCGGCGGGAACCGGAATGGGCAGTGATATGGTACAGCCTATGGCCATCGTTACCATCGGAGGTCTGATCTACGGTACAGTGCTGACCCTGTTTGTTGTACCCTGTATCTATGATATGCTGAACCGCAAAGAGTATAAACGTGATGAACTGAGCATGGAGGAGGAAGCAGCGAATGGAACAGATCGTGAATGACAAGATCCTGGCCATGTACCGGGCTGTCTGGGATCTGACCCGGGAAGGACAGAATGTTTATAATATGAAGGTGGTGGATATTACCAACCGCGCAGGTATCGGTAAGGGAACCGCCTATGAGTACTTCAGAAGTAAGGAAGAGCTGGTGGCGAAGGCCCTTCGCTATGGCACTTACCTGGAATACGAGCATCTCCTGGAGCGTATCCAGGCCCAGGACACCCTTAAAGATGCCCTGAATGTATGCTTTTCCTGGCTGGAGGAGGATGAGGAGAAGATGGCCTGCCTGCTTCAGTTCCTGAAAAATTCCGGCGCCCACGAGGAGATCATCCGAAAAGGAATGAAATGCATGCAGGAAAACATGGAGGAGGATGCGAAGAAGATCCAATTCCTTCTGCAGCTCATGGCGGACCTCGGCAAAAAAGAGGGCACCATCTGCAGAGAAACGGCAGATCCTCTGGTTTGTCTGCAGATCCTCTCCCAGCTGATGGGATATTTTACCTACAGAAAATTCCACAAAGGATCCGGGGAGGAAGAGGACCGGAAGGTCAGAGAGTTTTTATATAAGAGCCTGGAAAACGGCGTGAAACAATAAGGATCGGAGGAAATGAAGATGTTTGCAAAATATGAATTCTTTCTCGCATCGGAGGCAGACGGGCTGAATCTTTCCGTGCTGGCCATGCTTCCGGCGGAGAAACCATATAAAGGTGTAGTGCAGCTTGTGCACGGCATGTGTGAGAATAAAGAGAGATACCTTCCTTTTATGAATTTCCTGGCAGAAAACGGATATGTTTCCGTGATACATGACCACAGGGGCCATGGCCAGAGTGTGAAGGACAAGGCAGATCTTGGCTATATGTACGGCGGCGGTGCAAAAGCCATCGTGCAGGATATTCACACAGTTAATCAGAAGATCCATGAGTATTTTCCGGTACTGCCTGTCACCCTGTTCGGTCACAGCATGGGTTCCCTGGCAGTGCGCGCTTATACTGCACAGCATGATGACCAGATCGATAAGCTGGTGGTCTGCGGTTCTCCAAGTGAAAACCCGGCCAGCGGTGTGGGCGAGTTTCTTGCTAAGATCGAAGGAAAGCTTCGCGGCATGAAGCATAAGAGCACCCTGCTCACAGGAATTGCCCTTGGAAGCAACAACAATAACTTTAAGGCAGAAGGCGAGAACGCATGGCTCTGCACCGATCCGGAGATCTGCAAAGCCTACAATGCATCCGAATACTGCGGCTTCCTCTTCACTGATGATGGTTTTCTGGGACTCTTCGGCCTTATGAAAGGTGCTTATGATGTTACCGGATTTAAGTGCAGCAATCCATCCATGCCGGTGCTCTTTATCAGCGGTGAGGATGACCCGTGTAGGGGAAATAATGAGCTCTTTGGAAAAGCAGTGAAATCCATGCGCCGCGCGGGATATCAGAGAGTGAAAGGCAAACTTTACCCCGGCATGCGCCACGAGATCCTCAATGAGAGAGAAAAAGAGAAGGTTTTTAAGGATGTGCTGATCTTTCTTGAGAACAGAGGCATCTTTAAAGATTGACCAATACAACATTTTTCGGTATAATTATTAATTGCGTAAATTTTTTATAAAAATTGTGCGCAGCAGGATCATACCGAAATGCTGTGCACAGAATAATCTGGAGGAACTAAAATGAGAGCAAGCGGTGTTCTGCTTCCTGTTTCCAGTATTCCATCTAAGTATGGTATCGGATGTTTTTCAAAGGAAGCATATGAAGTTGTAGACCAGCTGGTCAGTGCCGGACAGCAGTACTGGCAGATCTTACCGCTGGGACCTACCGGATATGGAGATTCTCCATATCAGGCATTTTCCACTTTTGCAGGAAACCCATACTTCATCGATCTGGAGGACCTGATCGAGAAGAAGCTTCTGACTGTGGAAGAGTGTGAGGCCATTGAGTGGTTTGGACATGTTAGCTATGTAGATTATGACAAACAGTATCAGAACCGTTTTGTCCTTTTAAGAAAAGCTTTTGAGAGATTTGATACTTCTGACGCAGATTTCCAGGCTTTTATGGAGGAGGAGAAATTCTGGCTTGAGGACTACTGTCTGTACATGGCAATCAAAAACAGCGTTGGCGGAAAGGGCTGGATCGACTGGCCTAAGGAATTGAAGACCCGTCAGGCTAAAGCAATCGCAGCAGCTAAGACAGAGTTTGCAGAGGAGATCCTTTTCTATGCATTCCAGCAGTACTTCTTCACCAGACAGTGGGATAAGCTGAAAGCATATGCAAACGAGAGCGGAATCAAGATCATCGGTGATGTGCCGATCTATGTAGCATTTGACAGTGCGGACGCATGGTCTGCACCTGCTCTGTTCCAGTTTAACAGAGATCGTGAGCCTAAGTCTGTGGCAGGCTGTCCGCCTGATGCATTCTCCGCTACCGGTCAGCTCTGGGGAAATCCGGTTTATAACTGGAAGAACCATAAGAAGGACGGCTATTCCTGGTGGATCAAACGTATGGAGTCTGCCATGAGACGTTATGACGTTGCTCGTATCGATCACTTCCGTGGATTTGATGAGTACTATGCAATTCCATACGGCGATAAGACTGCTGAGCATGGCAAGTGGGAGAAAGGACCTGGCCTTGAGCTCTTTGATGTGCTGAAAGAGAAGGTTGAGGGTCTTGAGGTGATCGCAGAGGACCTTGGCGTTCTTACCGACAGCGTGCTTGAGATGCTGAAGAACAGCGGCTTCCCTGGAATGAAGGTTCTGCAGTTTGCATTTGACGACACCGAGAACAGCAGTTATCTTCCATATAAATATGAGTCTCCAAACTGTGTTGTTTACACCGGTACTCATGACAATGAGACTACCAAGGGATGGTTAGAGAACCAGAATGAGCATGACAATAGATTTGTAAGAGAGTACATCTGCTGTTATGATGCTCCTGTCAACGACTGTGTATGGGGTCTTATCCGTGCAGCTATGGCTTCTGTGGCTGACCTTTGTATTATCCCAATTCAGGATTACCTGTGCCTGGGCAACGAGGCTCGTATGAATGCGCCTTCTACCCTTGGAGATAACTGGAAGTGGAGACTTACCAAAGGACAGATCTCCGAAGGTACTCTTTATACTATGAAAGAGCTTACCAGAAT
>JAGHUU010000169.1 GCA_018064695.1 Candidatus Blautia equi
CTTTTCTATCTTCATAAGATGCCATTTGGCGTGCAGAAGATGAGCGGAACCATTGCAGGTCTTGTGGAGACCTCCTGTAACCCCGGTATTATCCGCCTTGAGGAGGATGTGTTTGTGGCAAGCACCAGCATCCGAAGCTCTGTAGGAAGCGGAAAAGATGCGATCTCTGATAAGATCCGTCATATGACCGAATTCCTTGGCGGCGACTATACCACCAAAGGTGCTTATCCTGCATGGGAGTACAGAAAAGATTCTCCGCTTCGCGATACTATGGTTCAGGTCTATGAGGAGATGTATGGCGAGAAACCACAGGTGGTTGCTATTCATGCCGGTCTGGAATGCGGACTCTTCTATGAGAAGATGGAAGGCCTCGACTGTGTATCCATCGGACCGAATATGAAGGATATCCATACCCCGGAGGAAGTACTTGAAGTGGCTTCTGTAGAGCGCGTATGGAACTATCTGGTAAAGGTACTGGAAGCATTAAAAGATTGAGACATCAGAGATAGTATGTTATAATTAAAAATTGATGTAAATAGGGAAAGTCCGCACAGCCAATATGCGGACTTTTCAAGTAGTGTTTGGGAGTGGTAACAAATGGAAATACAGCTTTGGCGCAGCATCCTCTGCCCCTATGAACTGGCGGTAAAGGAGCTGGTAGTGAAATTTGAACACATAATCGCTGAGAGCAAGGCCAACGACAGATATTGTCCTATCGAGTCTGTGAGCGGCCGTGTAAAAAGCGTTTCCAGTATTCTGGAAAAAATGAAAAGAAAACATATCCCTATGGAGCGCATGCAGCATGAGGTGGAGGATATCGCCGGAATCAGACTGATCTGTCAGTTTGAGGAGGATATCGATATCGTTGCAAGGATCATTCAGAACCGCTCCGATATGGAAGTGAAGGTCATCAAAGATTATGTCACCCACTTTAAACAGAGTGGATACAGAAGCTTTCATATGATCATTCTCTATGATGTGGAGACCATCGACGGACCAAAGAGAGTCAATGCAGAAATTCAGATCCGCACCATGGCCATGAATTTCTGGGCAACCATAGAGCATACACTGCAGTACAAATATAAAGGTGAGATGCCTGCACACATCGCAGACAGACTGAGCAAGGCTGCCGAGGCCGTGAATCTTCTTGACCAGGAGATGGCTTCTGTTCGAAGTGATATCATTGATGCCCAGGTATCTTCACAGATGCAGTCCAATCTCATTCAGGATATTCTTACCAACATAGAGAATCTCTATAAGATCGCCAACCAGCGTGAGATCATGAAGATCCAGGATGAGTTCCTCCGCGTATACCGCACCAATGACAGACGTCAGCTGGAGCGCTTCCACAAGGAGCTGGATATCATCTCAGAGGGCTTCCATGCACAGGCAGTCAACAGAGAGTTTTTCAAATAATCGATCATAAAACGAGGAACCATAGATGTCAGAGTTTTTACCCGTAACAAAAAAAGAGATGCTTGAGAGAGGCTGGGACCAGGTGGATTTTGTCTACATCTGCGGAGACGCATATGTGGATCATTCCTCCTTTGGCGCAGCCATCATTACGCGCCTTCTGGAGAGCCGCGGGTACCGCGTAGGCATCATAGCCCAGCCGGACTGGAAGCAGAAGGAGAGCATTCAGGTATTTGGAGAGCCGAGACTTGCCTTTCTTGTCTCCGCCGGAAACATGGACTCCATGGTGAATCATTATACCGTAAATAAAAAGCACCGCCAGGTGGATGCCTATTCCCCAGGCGGCAAGATGGGACTTCGGCCTGATATGCCGGTGGTGGTGTACAGCAATCTGATCCGTCAGACTTATAAGAAAACACCTATCATCCTTGGCGGTATTGAGGCCAGTTTGAGACGTATGTCCCACTATGATTACTGGAGCGATAAGGTAAAGCGCAGCGTCCTTATGGATTCCGGCGCGGATATGATCTCTTATGGAATGGGGGAACACTCTATTCTGGAGATCGCAGAGGCACTGGAGGGCGGTATCCCGGTGCGGGAGATCACTTTTGTTCCCGGCACTGTTTTCCACGCAAAAGATCTGAGCGTGGTTGCCGATCCTATTGAGCTGCCATCTTACGAAGTAGTATCAGGCAGCAAAAAAGCTTATGCTGAGAGCTTTGGCATTCAGTATAAAAATACAGATCCGTTTACAGCTAAGCCTATGGCGGAATCCTATGGCACAAAGGGATATATTATTCAGAATCCACCGGCAAAGCCCCTCACCATGCAGGAGATGGATGACATTTACAACCTGCCGTTTACAGGAAGATATCATCCAATGTACCAGAAGGACGGCGGCATTCCGGCTCTGGAGGAGATCCGCTTCAGTATCACCAGCAACCGCGGCTGCTATGGCGGCTGCAGCTTCTGCGCCCTCACTTTCCATCAGGGAAGAATCGTGCAGGTGAGAAGCCATGAGTCCATCATAAAAGAGGCCACGGAAATGACAAAGCATCCGGACTTCAAAGGGTATATCCATGATGTGGGAGGCCCTACTGCGGAGTTCCGTGCACCATCCTGCCAGAAGCAGCTGACAAAGGGCGTGTGCCAGAACAGACAGTGTCTGTTTCCGGAACCATGTAAGAATCTGAAGGTGGATCATAAGGACTATGTAAAGCTTTTAAGAGAAGTCCGCTCCATTCCGGGTGTCAAAAAAGTGTTTGTCCGCTCAGGTGTGAGATTTGATTATCTGGTAGCGGATTCCGATAAGACTTTTCTAAGGGAACTTGTGGAGTATCATGTAAGCGGTCAGCTTCGTGTGGCTCCGGAGCATGTCTCCGATCAGGTGCTTCATTATATGGGCAAACCATGCCACAGTGTATACCAGAAGTTCCTGCAGTTATATGACAAAGAAAATGATAAGACAGGTAAGAAACAGTATGCGGTGCCGTATTTCATGTCTTCCCATCCGGGCTGTACAATGAAGGAGGCCGTCAAGCTGGCGGAATATGTCCGTGACCTTGGCTTTACGCCGGAACAGGTACAGGATTTTTATCCGACACCGTCCACATTGTCCACCTGTATGTATTATACCGGCATCGATCCCCGAAACGGAGAGAATGTATATATTCCAAGAAATCCTCACGAAAAAGCCATCCAGAGAGCTCTTATGCAGTACAAGAATCCTGCCAACAGAGAGCTGGTACTGGAAGGCCTTAAGATGGCGGGCAGAATGGATCTTGTAGGTTTCGGACCAAAATGTCTGATCCGTCCGGACCGCAGTAAAACGCAGAAATCAGGAAAAGAGCCTGAAAATAGTAAACAGCGTAAGAACACAACCGGCCTTAAAGGCACCCATTTTACAGGAACTGTGAAAAAAGGGAATGCCGGGGGCAGAGATAAGAACAGGAAAGCAGGAAAGCGTTCATGAGCAGCAATAAAAAGAAAAAAGTTCAGAAAGGTGAATTTGGCTATTTCAGTGCCGCAAAGAAGAGGCAGGCACTGATCACCGGCGTTCTCTTTGCCGTGCCGCTTTTCATCTTTTTTACAGCCTGGATGTATTTTAAGAGCAGAATGACAGTCTGGACAGTCATCACAACGGTTGGTTGTCTTCCGGCCTGTAAAGCAGCCGTAACTCTTATTATGCTTCTGATGAGAAAACCTATGAAGGCGGATCTCTATAAACAGATCGCATCTCACGCAGGCAGCCTTGAAATGGTATATGAGATGTATATGACCTTCTATGAGAAGAGCGGCTACCTGGATGCCTTTGCTATCTGCGGCAATCAGGTGGTAGGTTATACCAGCGATTCCTCTGTGGATGCAGCTTTTCTGGAGCAGGAAGCCCAGAAGATCATCCGTAAGAACGGCTATAAAGTAAATGTAAAGATCTTAAAGGATCTGCGTCCATATCTGGAGCGCCTGGATTCCATGAATGAGCATATGGATTCCCTGCGGGAGGGAATCAAATTTGTGCCGGATGAGACCTATCCGGATCTTTCCTGCGAGGAACTGATCAAGCACACCATTCTGGCGATCTGCTTATAAGAGGTGGCTCATGAAACTGCAGGTGATCGGTGAAAATGAAGCGGGTCAGCGCTTTGACAAATATCTGGCCAAATTATTGAAGGATGCACCGAAGAGCTTCTTCTACAAAATGCTCAGAAAGAAAAATATTACCCTGAACGGAAAAAAGGCCACAGGAAATGAAAAGCTGGCAGCCGGGGATGAGGTACGTCTCTTTTTAAGTGATGAAACTTATGAAAAGTTTCTTGGAAATACCGTGGTGGAAAAGAAGACCACAAAGCTGAACCTGATCTATGAGGACTCTGATATCCTTCTGGTGAATAAGCCGGTTGGCATGCTGAGCCAGAAAGCAGGCGAGGATGAGACTTCCCTGAATGAATATCTGATTGGCTATCTGTTAGAGAGTGGTGCGCTTACGGAGGAGGATCTTAAGACCTTCCGTCCATCTGTATGCAACCGTCTGGACAGAAATACCAGCGGTATTGTGGCTGCGGGAAAGAGCCTTATGGGGCTGCAGCAGTTATCTGAGATCTTTCATGACAGGACCGTACATAAGGATTACCACACGATCGTTAAGGGCGTCCTTACTAAGGAGAAGACCGTGAAAGGATTTCTTCTGAAAAATGAGAAAGACAATAAAGTGGTGGTATCGGAGGAACAGCTGCCGGACAGCGCTCCTATTGAGACCGCATATACACCGCTTGGAAATAACGGAAGTATGACTTTACTGAAGGTCAGACTGGTAACCGGAAGAGCGCATCAGATCCGTGCGCATCTTGCTTCCCTTGGATATCCCATCATTGGAGATACAAAATACGGAAGTGAGAAGCTGAATGAGGAGATGAGAAATAAATACCATTTAAAATCTCAGCTGCTCCATGCCTTCCGCCTGGAATTCCCGGAGGAGATGACGCAGCTTAAGGGACTTTCCGGAAAAGTCTTCTATGCACCGCTTCCGGGCGCCTTCAGAAAAATAGCCGGGGCAGAGGGGCTGATGTCCTATGTGCCATCCTCCGGCAATCCTGAGGAGAAATAAATAATGGAAAAAAACATGGAAAATAACGTGGAAAATAAGACAGAGGCTCCCAAAGAACCTGATAAACAGAATGCCATTCTGAGTGAGATCTGGGAATATGTAAAAATGCTCATCTCCGTTGCCCTGCTGGTGCTTGTGGTAAACGGTGTGATCCTTATTAACGCCAAGATCCCGTCCGGCTCTATGGAAAGCACCATTATGACCGGCGACCGCATCTTTGGTCTCAGACTTGCTTATGGCTTAAATATGGAGCTTGGAGATTTTAAGATCTCTAAAAAATGGGCCGATCCGGAGCGCTTTGACATCATCATCTTCAAATATCCGGATGACAATTCCCAGCTGTTTATCAAACGTCTCATAGGCCTTCCGGGTGAGACGATTGAGGTTCGTGACGGAAAAGTATATATCAATGATTCCGAAACCCCTCTGGATGACAGCTTTACCAACGAGATACCAAAGGGCGATTATTTTGATTTCGGACCTGTCACCATTCCGGAGGACAGTTATTTTATGATGGGTGACAACAGAAACCATTCCAATGACTCCCGTTTCTGGAATGATCCTTTTGTAAGCTTTGATGAAATCGTGGGCAAGGCTTTGTTCCGCTATTACCCGATCACAGAGATGAAGATCGTGAAGTGAGGCATATCCAATGGCAACCTGGAACAGCAGGGGCCTTAGAGGCTCCACACTGGAGGATCTGATAAACAGAACCAACGAACAATACAGGGAGAAGGGGCTGGCATTGATCCAGAAAATACCAACCCCCATCACTCCCGTTAAGATGGACAAGGAAAGCCGTCATATTACCCTGGCATACTTTGAACAGAGAAGTACCGTAGACTACATAGGCGCAGTGCAGGGATATCCTGTGTGCTTTGATGCGAAGGAATGCAGCGTGGACACTTTCCCTCTTGCCAATATTCACCAGCATCAGGTGAATTTCATGAGGGATTTTGAAAAGCAGGGTGGTCTGGCGTTTTTTCTGATTTTTTTCAGCTCAGATGATATTTTTTACTATCTGCCTTTCAGAGACCTGATGGTCTTCTGGGACCGCATGCAGGAGGGCGGTAGGAAAAGCTTTCGAAGAGAAGAGCTGAAGGAAGAGTATTACCTGCCCCGAAAAGGAGGATTTCTGGTTCCCTATCTGGAGGGAATCTCTGTGGATCTGAAAAACAGGGGTTGACAGAAGCAGATTTCTTTACTATAATCACATACATTCATCTGGTAATATGATAACATGGTAGCACGCTAAAGTGTAAAAGCACATATGCAAAGATAAATTGCTTTTACAAAGGCTTTGGTGCAGTTAGGAGGAAACATGCAGAGAATATTCCATACACCTGAAGGTGTGAGAGACATCTACGAAAACGAATGTGCACAGAAAAGAACCCTGAAGCACCGCATTCAGGAGGTCTTCCACCATTATGGCTATAAAGATATAGAGACACCGTCATTTGAATATTTTGAGGTATTCAGTAAAGAAGTAGGAACCATTCCTTCCAAGGATCTGTACAAGTTCTTTGACCGTGAAGGAAACACCTTAGTTTTAAGACCTGACTTTACCCCATCCATTTCCCGCGCCTGCGCCACCTATTTTGCGCCGGACCAGGAAGTGGTTTCTCTTTGTTATACGGGAAATACATTTGTGAACAGCAGCAGTCTTCGCGGCCAGATGAAGCAGAACACCCAGATGGGCGTTGAGAAGTTCGGCGTTGACAGTGCGGAAGCAGATGCAGAGATTCTTGCCATGACAGTGGAATGTCTGAAGGCAGCAGGCCTCACAGAGTTTCAGGTAAGTGTAGGTCAGATCGATTACTTTAAGTCTCTTTTAAAAGAGGCCGGCTTAAATGATGATGACGAGGAGAGACTTCGTTCCCTGATCTCCCAGAAGAACTATTTTGGAGTGGAGGATCTTCTTTCCGAGCAGAATTTATCCGAAGAACTTGTAAAACCATTCCGTGAGCTTCCGCAGTTATTTGGCGGAGCCGAGATTCTTCAGCGCGCGAAGGAGCTTACAAAGAATGCAGATGCCCTGAAAGCTGTGGAAAGACTGGAGGAAATCTACGATATCCTAAAGATCTATGGCTGTGAGGATTATATCTCCTTTGACTTTGGTATGGTAAGCAAGATCCGTTATTATACAGGCATCACCTTACAGGCCTTTACTTACGGCACCGGTGAGGCGCTGATCAAGGGCGGACGTTACGATGAGCTTATGAAGCATTTTGGCCGTCCGGCACCGGCGGTAGGCTTTGGCATTAACCTGGACAGCCTGCTTCTGGCAATGATGCGTCAGAAAATCGAGCTGAACTGTGAAGATGATGAGATCCAGGTGCTCGAGTACACCAAAGAGACCCGCGCAGAGGCTATTAAAGAAGCAGCCGCTCTTCGCGCAGAGGGTAAAAATGTGGCTCTTAAGCCTGTGAAGGAGGCCTGAATTATGAGATATCTTACTTTTGCTTTGACCAAAGGCCGTCTGGCTACAAAAACACTGGATATGCTGGAGCAGATCGGCATCACCTGCGAGGAGATGCGCGATAAAGACACCAGAAAGCTGATCTTTGTAAATGAAGAATTAAAGCTTAAATTTTTCCTTGCAAAAGGACCGGATGTACCTACTTACGTTGAGTACGGTGCTGCAGATATCGGTGTGGTTGGAAAAGATACCATTATGGAAGAGGACAGAAAGCTTTACGAGGTTATGGATCTTGGCTTTGGCAAATGCCGCATGTGCGTTTGCGGACCGGAGAGTGCCAGAGAGCTTTTAAATTCCAACCAGCTGATCCGTGTAGCTACAAAATACCCTGATATTGCAAGAGATTATTTCTATAATAAGAAACATCAGACCGTGGAAATCATTAAACTGAATGGTTCCATTGAGCTGGCTCCTATCGTAGGCCTCTCTGAGGTCATTGTGGATATCGTTGAGACAGGAAGCACCCTCAGAGAAAACGGACTTAAGGTGCTTGAGGAGGTTTGTCCTCTGTCCGCCCGCATGGTTGTGAACCAGGTATCCATGAAGATGGAAAACGAGAGGATCCGTAAGCTCATCAACGATCTACGAGAAGTTCTGAATAAATAAGAAAGTCTGAAAAAATAAGAAAGCCTTAATGAATAAGAAAGAAGGAAGAGATTGATGCGTACCGTCAAACTGACAAAGGAAAGCACAAAAGATATACTGGAAAATCTGTTAAAGAGAAGTCCTAACAGCTA
>JAGHUU010000255.1 GCA_018064695.1 Candidatus Blautia equi
CGCTTCTTCAGTTCCCTTCTCATCACCTTGGCCAGCGGACATACGGAGGTCTTATTGATATCCGCCACGCGAAAAGCAGTCGGATCCAGCTTATTGCCGGCGCCCATGGAGCTGATAATCGGCACGCCGAGCTTATAACACTGCTCCACAAGATCCAGCTTGCCGGAGATGGTATCGATGGCATCCACCACATAATCATACTGGGTGAAATCAAACTGATCCGCCGTCTCCGGAAGATAGAACATCTGATAGGTATTTACGACCGCATCCTTATTGAGCTCTGCGATTCTCTCTTTAGCCACCTCCACCTTAGGTCTTCCCACGGTAGAATAAGTGGCATAGATCTGTCTGTTCAGATTTGTCACAGAAAAAGTATCATTATCAATCAGATCCAGAGTCCCGATTCCCGTTCTGGCTAACGCTTCCACGGTATAACCGCCCACGCCGCCTACGCCAAACACAGCCACTCTGGCCTTTTTAAGCTTCTCCATAGCCGCGCTTCCAAGCAGCAGCTCCGTTCTGGAAAACTGATCTATCATAATCTCCTCCAAAAGCGGGACAGGTCCCTGTCCCCAATGTTTCATTTTAAGGTTTCATTCATACTTCCGGTTCTGTATCCCTGAAGATCCATGGAAACATACGTAAACCCAAAGCCTTTCAGCTTTGTCACGATCTCTTCCCTGTTCTCCAGCAGCTTTCCAAAGTCCTCCGGCAGAACCTCAAGGCGTGCCATATTTCCATGAATACGCACCCGGAACTGCTGAAAACCTAAATGCATCATCAGCTCCTCGCCCTGATCCACCATGTCCAGCTTCTCCCTGGTGATCTGCTCCCCATAGGCAAACCTGGATGCCAGACAGGCATAGGACGGCTTCTTCCAGGTAGGCAGCTGAAGCATTCTGGACAGCTCCCGGATCTCCGCCTTATATAACTCCGCATAGCGCAGCGGACTCTTAATGCCAAGCTCCGCAATGGCGATCATCCCCGGACGATAATCACCGTTATCATCCATGTTAGATCCTTCCACCACACAGCTCACGCCCTGCTCCTCTGCCAGCCTCTGAATATTTCCAAAAATCTCTTTCTTACAAAGATAACATCTGTTCTTCGGATTCTCCCGAAATCCCGGAATCTCCATCTCGTCCACTTCCACAACAAAATGCCTGATCCCTTCCTCCCGGCAGAACACAGTCGCCTCCTCAAACTCCCTCTTCGGAAACGCATGCGACTTCACCGTCACAGCAATACACCTATCCCCCAGCACCTCATGCGCCGCTTTCACCAGAAAAGTAGAATCCACCCCACTCGAAAAAGCCACCGCCACACTGCCAAGTTCCTCCAGATACTGCTTCAGTTTCTCATATTTCATCTCTATTTCTTTATTCATCAAAAAACCCTCATAATAACGAACCCTTACCACCGCCCCAAGAGCTCATTTTTTTCTGCAAAGTTGCCTTCCATTCTACCATCCCCCAATCCCCACTGTCAACTCCATTTACCTATCATTCCACTTGGTTTTTGTCGAAACTCAGGACTGAGTAATACAGGTAGTGTTTGTCTGCTTCATAGCGGACGCAAAAGAGGGTATGTATGCCAATGGCGAACATCGTAAGATGTACGACAATGGCACACATATCCTCTTTTGAATCCGTTATGCGGCAGACAAACACTACCTGTATTGCTCAGACCGTCCCTTCGAATCCGTTATGCGGCAGACAAACACTACCT
>JAGHUU010000328.1 GCA_018064695.1 Candidatus Blautia equi
ATCCCCGCCCTGGTCCACATAAAAAAAAGACACACTGATGTGTGTCTTTTTTTTATGGACCTGGCGGGAATCGCACCCGCGTCCGAAAGCCTATCCCTTGCGGTATCTCCCATCACAGTCGGTAGTTTGACATTCCCTCCGCGCTGCGCCTGCCGACAGGCTCAGAACTTCAGTAGCTTCATGATACGTCTACCGGGGCAAAGCTTACCCGGTAAAGTTTCTCACATAGTCGACGCCAGGTTCCTTAAGTGTGAGTGCAAAAGGGCTGACGAGCAGCAGCTTAGGCTGCTAACGCAAAATTATCTTCAGCGTTTATGTTTAGGTTCCCGGTTGGTACGCGGTCCAGGAGTCCGCGGATGGCTGCCCCAACTTCAAAGCCCCCGTCGAAACCAGTACAAGCCCGGATATAAAATCGGTAATTACTGGTGTTCGCAGAAGATTTGCTTCGAATGATAATTATACGCGAAATATAAGGAAAGTCAAGAACCAAACAGTAAACCTGTGGTTTAACTTCCATCAGAAAGAGAATAACTTTCTGATGAAATTCCTTAATCAATACTGAAATAAAAAACAAGCTCCATGGAAGAAATGAAACTACCATAGCTTTTCCTAAAAAAAGAGTGTCGCATAAGCGACACTCTAATCTTTCATAAATTAAACACGGTTCAGATACTCACCGGTTCTGGTGTCAATCTGAAGTTTATCACCCTGGTTAACGAAGAGTGGAACCATAACCTGTGCTCCGGTCTCAACGATAGCTGGCTTGGTAGCACCCTGTGCGGTGTTGCCTGCGAAGCCTGGCTCGGTCTCGATAACCTCAAGGTCTACAAAGAGAGGTGGCTCGATAGCATATACGTTTCCGTTATGGGAGCAAACTTTAACCATCTCGTTCTCTTTAACGAATTTCAGGGAATCGCCAACCTGATCAGCGGTAAGACCTACCTGATCAAAGGTCTCGTTGTTCATGAAGTAGTAAAGATCTCCATCGTTGTACAGATACTGCATATCGGTTCTCTCGATACGAGCTGCCGGGAATTTCTCTGTTGGACGGAAAGATTTCTCAAGAACAGATCCTGTGATAATGTTTCTGTATTTGGTTCTAACGAATGCAGCGCCTTTTCCTGGTTTTACATGCTGGAATTCTACGATCTGACATACGTTTCCATCAATCTCAAGTGTGACACCGTTTCTGAAATCACCTGCTGAAATCATAGTAATTATCCTCCTTAATTGTGCAATTAGCTACAAAATATTTTAGTATATCTGTTATTAATTTTCAACTGTTTTTTTCATGTTCTATACTTTTTTTATCGGTTCTGTCTGTAATGAGCAAGGAACTCTCTCAGCTTATCTGTAGCTTTCTCAAGCTGCTGTACATTAGGAAGGTATACAACACGGAAGTGATCCGGTGCGCCCCAGTTAAAGCCTTTACCAGGTACCAGAAGAACCTGTTTCTCATGCAGGAAGTCCAGTGCAAACTGCTCATCGTCCATAATATTGAACTTGGCTGTATCGATCTTAGGGAAGATGTAAAATGCTGCACGCGGTTTCACTGCTGTGATACCAGGGATATCGGTGAGTGCCTTATATACGAACTCTCTCTGCTCGTAGATACGTCCGCCCGGCTGAATGTACTCATTGACGCTCTGATATCCGCCAAGGGCTGTCTGAACAATAGCCTGTGCAGGTACATTGGAGCAAAGACGCATGGAAGAAAGCATCTTGATTCCTTCTATATAACCCTTTGCTTTCTCCTTAGCACCGCTGAGCACCATCCATCCAATACGGAAGTCGGCGATCATGTGGGACTTGGAAAGTCCGGAGAAGGTAACGCAGAATACATCAGGAGCCAGGGAAGCGATGGAGGTATGCTCAATGCCATCCATAACCAGTCTGTCGTAGATCTCATCAGAGAAAATGATCAGCTCATGCTCTCTTGCGATCTGAACGATCTGCTCCAGAACCTCCTTAGGATATACAGCACCTGTAGGGTTGTTAGGGTTGATGATAACGATAGCTTTTGTTCTATCGGTGATCTTACTTTTGATGTCATTGATATCCGGATACCAATCGGACTGCTCATCGCAAATATAGTGGACAACCTTGCCGCCGGAAAGGGTTGCGGTTGCGGTCCAGAGCGGGTAGTCAGGGGATGGAATGAGGATCTCATCTCCATTATTAAGGAGAGCCTGCATACAGAGGTTGATCAGCTCACTTACACCGTTTCCTGTATAGATATCGTTGATGGTGACATTCGGCACTTTCTTAAGCTGTGAATACTGCATGATGGCTTTTCTTGCGGAGAAGATACCCTTGGAATCAGAATAGCCCTGGGAAGTACGGATATTGCTGAGCATATCCAGGATTACTTCCTGTGGTGCGGAGAAACCAAATGGGTATGGATTTCCTATATTAAGCTTCAGCACCTCCATGCCGTTCTCTTCCATTCTGGCAGCTTCATCCACTACCGGTCCACGTACATCATAAAGGACATTGTCCAGCTTTGTAGATTTTTCAAAAGTTCTCATATTAATATGCACCTCGTTTATTATACTGCCGGCACAGCCGGCGATTACATTCATTCGCATAATTTTCTCACATTTACTATCTTTTCGCAAGCTGTTTTTTATATTGGATAGCGCGTTCAAAATAGTACGAATCTCTATACAATATACAAAAAAATCCACTGAAAAGGCTAAAAAAATACATATCATCTCTTTTCAAGTGTAACGCTTTAGTGTATAATAGCACTCGAAATTCAATATTCTTTTATAGGATGAGGAGGAAAAAATTATGTCTTATACTGAAGAAGTCTTCGAGCGCGTAGTCGCTCAGAATCCAAACGAGCCAGAGTTCCATCAGGCAGTTAAAGAAGTTCTGGATTCCCTGAAAGTAGTTATTGATGCTAATGAGGAGCTGTACAGAAGCCAGTCCGTTCTTGAGCGTCTTGTAGAGCCAGAGCGTGTTATCTCCTTCCGTGTTCCATGGATCGATGACAACGGCAAAGTACAGGTTAACAAAGGATATCGTGTACAGTTTAACAGCGCAATCGGACCATACAAGGGAGGTCTTCGTTTCCACCCAACCGTAAACCTTGGCGTTCTTAAATTCCTTGGTTTCGAGCAGATCTTCAAAAACTCCCTTACCGGCCTTCCAATCGGCGGTGGTAAAGGTGGTTCCAACTTCGATCCAAAAGGCAAATCCGACAGAGAGGTTATGGCATTCTGCCAGAGCTTCATGACCGAGCTTTGCAAACACATCGGTGCTGATACCGACGTTCCAGCTGGTGATATCGGTGTAGGCGGACGTGAGATCGGTTTCCTTTTCGGACAGTACAAGAGAATCCGCAACCTTTACGAAGGTGTTCTTACCGGTAAAGGTCTTACCTGGGGTGGATCCCTTATCCGTACTCAGGCTACCGGATACGGTGTTGTATACATGCTGAACGAGATCGCAAAAGCTCACAATGATGACCTTGCCGGAAAGACCGTAGTTGTTACCGGTTCCGGTAACGTAGCTATCTACGCTGTAGAGAAAGCTACCCAGTACGGCGCTAAAGTAGTAGCTATGAACGACTCCAACGGATACATCTATGATCCAAACGGAATCAACCTTGATGTTGTAAAACAGATCAAAGAGGTTGAGCGTGGACGTATCAAAGAGTACGTTGATCGTGTTGAGGGCGCTACCTACACTGCTGGAAAAGGCATCTGGAACATCAAATGTGATGTATATCTTCCATGTGCAACTCAGAACGAGCTTGACCTTGACGGTGCTAAGACTCTTGTTGCTAACGGATGCAAATATGTTGTTGAGGGCGCTAACATGCCTACTACTCTTGAGGGAACCACTTACCTTCAGGAGAACGGCGTACTCTTCATGCCTGGTAAAGCAGCAAACGCTGGTGGCGTAGCTACTTCCGCACTTGAGATGAGCCAGAACTCCCAGAGACTTTCCTGGACTGCAGAGGAAGTTGATGAGAAACTTCACAACATCATGATCGACATCTTCCAGAAAGCTGATGAGGCTTCCAAACGCTATGGTATGCCAGACAACTACGTTGTTGGTGCTAACATCGCTGGTTTCGAGAAGGTTGTTAATGCAATGCTCGCTCAGGGTATCTGCTAATTCCTGATCAGATAAAACTTAAGGGACTGTCTTAGGACAGTCCCTTTTTTTCGATTGACAGTTCAGAATCTGTTCCATTATAATAAACTGTGTTATATCCCGTACAGCTTAAGTTTTGATTCACAACAGGGAGGAAAATCACATGAGATGTCCGTACTGTAATAAAGATAATACCAGAGTTGTAGACTCCAGACCTGTGGAGGACACCAATTCTATCCGCCGCAGAAGAATGTGCGATTTCTGCGGAAAACGCTTTACCACTTATGAGCAGGTGGAGACCATCCCGCTCAGCGTTATCAAAAAAGACGAGTCCCGCGAGGCCTATAACCGTGAGAAGATCCAGGGCGGCATCCTTCGTGCCTGCTACAAGCGCCCTATCTCCCGCGAAAAGATCGATGCCGTTATCGATGCTATTGAGGGCGATATCTTTGCCATCGAGGAAAAGGAGATCCCAAGCACCAAGATCGGCGAGATCGTTATGGAGCATTTAAAGGAGCTTGACGCCGTAGCATACGTGCGCTTCGCTTCTGTCTACCGTGAATTTAAAGATGTGGATACTTTCATGGATGAGTTAAAGAAATTCCTGAATTAACTGAGATTTACGTCAAAGAGACAGGCTTTTGTGCCTGTCTCTTTTTTCATGCTGTTATATGAAGATTCATACAAAAAAGGAAGGGTTCTAACCCTTCCTTTTTATTATAGCTTATTATTTACGTTTCAGTTTGATTCCAAAGAATCCTGCAACTGCCACAACCAGTGCGATGAGAAGGATCCACCAGTTGAATCCGTTCTTTCCTACGTTCTGGCTGAGGTCGCCCTTGGTGTTTTCAGCGCCTTCTGTAGCTGTAGCCTCTGGCTCCTCGGTTGGGTCCGGTGTTGGAGCAAGAGTTTCGGTTGGCTCAGGAGCTTCTGTAGGAGCAATTGTCTCAGCAGGTTCCGGTGTAGGAGTTGCTGTAGCTTCAGGTACCTCTGTTGGCTCCGGTGTTGCGGTAGGCTCAGGAGTCTCTGTAGGAATTGGAGTAGCTGTTGGCTCCGGTGTAGGAGTTGCTGTTGGTACAGGATCCATATTTCTTACGACATATGCATCATGCTCTTCCATGGTTCTTACAGTTACAGGTACAGGAACTGCAGGATGTCTGAATCTGCTAAGTGTCTGTGCATTGGTTTCTGCTGCATTCTGATCAGCACTGTTTTCAGCTTCGCTTCCCTCACTGTTTCCGGTGCCTGCGCTTGTTCCGGTATTTCCGGAAGCATTATTGCCATTTCCATTAGTTCCGGTTCCATTGCCGGTTCCATCGTTGTTGCCACTGTTGTTTCCACTGCCATTACCGCCGTCGCCTGTTCCGGTT
>JAGHUU010000128.1 GCA_018064695.1 Candidatus Blautia equi
CAAAAAAAATTAAAGTTGGGGTTGCTTTTTGGGGAGGAATATATTACAATCTTGTTACAAAATGTTAAAAAACGATTTTGAGTGATGCCGGGGGTCCGGCAGTTTTTTTGTTTGAAGATAAGGAGTTATTATGGGAGAAAGTATTATTGATCTTATAGATGTTACGAAATCCTATGGCAAAGGTATTCCGGCTGTGAATCATGCGAATCTGCATGTGGAGAAAGGGGAATTTGTGTTTGTTGTAGGTACCAGTGGATCCGGTAAGACTACATTATTAAAACTTTTATTAAAGGAACTGGATGCCACCGCAGGCAAGATCACCGTGAGCGGTGAGAGACTGGAGACCATGAAGCACCGCCGTGTAGCAAAATACAGAAGAAAACTCGGCGTAGTATTCCAGGATTTCCGTCTTTTAAAGGACAGAAACGTATACGAAAACGTAGCTTTCGCGCAGCGTGTCATCAACCGTCCTTCCCGCGTAATCAAAAAACGAGTACCTGAGATCTTACGAGAAGTTGGCCTGATCGGCAAGGAAAAATCCATGCCTGATGAGCTCTCCGGCGGCGAGCAGCAGAGAGTAGCCCTTGCCAGAGCTCTGGTAAACAACCCTGAGATCCTTCTGGCAGATGAGCCAACCGGTAACCTTGACCCGGCTACCTCCGAGGAGATCATGCAGCTCCTGGAGGAGATCAACGAGCGCGGCACTACCGTAGTGGTAGTCACCCACAACCGTGAGATCGTAAACGCCATGAAAAAACGAGTAGTAACCATGGATACCGGACTGATCGTCAGCGATGAGAATGAAGGAGGATATCATGAGGCCTAGTACAATCTGGTACACCCTGAAGCAGGGTGTCGTAAATATCAAAAGAAACTGGATGTTCTCCCTGGCATCCATAGTCACCATGGCAGCCTGCATCTTCCTGTTCGGCGTATTCTATTCCCTGGTGAACAACATTGACAACATAGCAAAAAAAGTAGAGGAACAGGTTCCTATTACCGTCTTCTTTGAAGAAGGCACCACCGTAGAACAGATGCGTGAGGTAGGAAAGAACCTGGTAGGCCGCCCGGAAGTAGCCCGCGCGGAATTCCAGTCCGCAGAGGAAGCATGGGAAAACTTTAAAGAAACCTACTTCCAGGGCTCCGACGCAGCGGACGGCTTTAAAGATGACAACCCTCTTGTAAACTCCGCAAACTACCGTGTCTACATGAGAAAGATCGAGGAGCAGACTGTTCTGGTAGATTACATCAAAACCCTGGAACACGTCCGCGAGGTCAACCAGTCCGAGGAAGCAGCCAACACCCTTGGCTCCTTCAACAAGCTGGTATCCTACGCCTCCATCGTGATCATCGGCATCCTTCTCATCATTGCCATCTTCCTTATCAGCAACACCATCGCTGTAGGTATCACAGTTCGTAAAGATGAGATCGGAATCATGAAATACATCGGTGCCACCGACGGCTTTGTCCGCGCTCCATTCCTCTTAGAGGGTATGATCCTGGGCATCTTCGGTGCAGCGCTTCCACTGGTGGGTCTGTACTTTGCATACAACAAGACCATCGAGTATCTGCTGGAGAAGTTCAATGTCTTAACCGGTACCGTGAAATTCATCCCAATCATGGACATCTACCAGATCCTGGTACCTGTCAGCCTGGGACTTGGAATCGGAATCGGTCTCATTGGCAGCTTCCTGACCACCAGAAAGCACTTAAAAGTTTAAAAAGAGAGGGGTCGCTGCGGGAAACCGCGGCGGCCTTTTTGAGGTTATATGGACATGGCAAACAGAGATTTCTGGCATGGGGCCGTAGTGGGAACAGCAGCAGTGCTGACCGGTACCGTGCTCTTTATGCAGATGGGAACCCACGCCGGCGGTGCAGAGCGGGGCGTGCTTTCCGACGAGAGAAATGTGGAAAAGATTCAGTATCTGGAGCAGATCGTGGATGAGGAATTCCTCTTTGACATCGACGAGGACAGGATGGCGGAGGGAATGTTCGCCGGTCTGCTGGCAGGACTTGGGGATCCTTACACCTATTACTATACCCCGGAGGAATACGAGGAAGAAAATGTGGCCAGCGAGGGCTCCTATGTGGGCATAGGTGTCTCCTTCCAGAAAAATGAGGACGGCGGCTGCAAAATAGTGGAAGTATACGCGGGCTTTCCGGGAGATCAGGCAGGGTTGGAACCCGGCGACCTGATCGTAGGCGTAAACGGCGAGGATGTGACCGACATGACCTCCACAGAGGTAGCCCTGACCATCAAGGGCGAGGAGGGCACCCAGGTGCAGCTGACTGTTTACAAACCGGAGGCCACCGAGCCTCTGGAGCTGGAACTGACCCTCTCCCATGTGGAGATCCCATCCGTAGAGTGGGAGATGCTGGATGAGGAGAACGGATATATTCGAATCACAGAGTTTATGGGCGTCACATCGGAACAGTTTGCGTCAGCTATGCAGGATCTGAGAGACCAGGGCATGCAGCGCCTGGTGGTGGATGTGAGAAACAACCCCGGCGGACTTCTCTACGAAGTATGCGATCTGCTGGAGCAGATCTTACCTGCCGGACTGATCGTATATACCGAGGATAAATACGGCCAGAAGGAGGAGATCTTTGGCGAGGGAGAGACCCCGCTGGATATCCCGTTGGCAGTTCTGGTAAACGGAAACAGCGCCAGCGCATCCGAAATTTTTGCCGGAGCCATCAAGGATTATGGCATCGGAACCATTGTTGGCACAAAGACCTTTGGAAAAGGAATCGTGCAGAGCCTTCACGCCCTGCCGGACGGAAGTGCCATGCAGCTGACGATCGCAAATTATTTCACACCGAATGGGGTGAATATTCATAACGTGGGCATTGAACCTGATGTGGAGGTGAAGGTGGAGGAGTCCCTCCTGAACCGCACCGACTTCACCCACGAGGAGGACAATCAGCTGCAGGAAGCTCTGAACATTCTGAGAGAGAATGCAGAAAGGAATACAGAAGAATGAGATACCAGATCAGGCACGCACTGGTTCAGTACGCTGCCGATACGATATTGGAGGATGTGAATTTTGAGATCCACGACAATGAGAAGATTGCCGTGGTGGGCAGGAACGGCTGCGGCAAGACCACCCTCTTAAAGCTCATCGCCGGGGACCTTCACATGAACAACCTGGACAGCGATGAGGAGGCGGGAATCACCATGGCCGGCCGGCAGGAGATCGGTTTCCTCCGCCAGATCAGCTTTGAGGACGGAGAGATCTCAGTGGAAGATGAGATCAAAAAGACCTTCTCCAAAGTGTTCGAGGCTGAGAACCGCATGAAGGAGATCTCCGAACAGCTTGGCGAAAACACAGAGCCCAGACTCCTTCACGAATATGATTTTTTACAGAAGCAGATGGAAGCCCTGCGGGGCTATACCTGGAAGACGGACATGGAGGTCATGTTTCAGAAATTCGGCTTCGCGCTGGAGGATCTGAAACGCCCTATTGGAGAGTTCTCCGGTGGCCAGCAGACCAAGATCGCCTTTATCAAGCTCCTTCTGAGCCGCCCGGACATCATGCTCCTGGACGAGCCCACCAACCACCTGGACCTTCCAACCATTGAGTGGCTGGAGGATTATCTGAAAACCTACGACAAGGCTGTGGTCATCGTATCCCATGACCGTATGTTCCTGGACCGTGTCATCGACGTGACATATGAGATCGAATATCATCGAATTAAGAGATATTCGGGAAACTATTCTGCTTTTATGAGACAGAAAGAGGAGAACCTCATCAAGCAGGAGAAGGACTACGAGGAGCAGCAGAAGGAGATTCAGCGCCTGACGGAATGGATCGAAAAATGGAAAAATACGCCTACCAAGGTGGCTGCCACCAGATCAAAACGCATGGCCATTGAGCACATGGTGAAGGTGGAAAAGCCAAGGCGATTTGATACCCGAAGCTTTAAGGCTCTGTTTCAGCCAAGGCTGGTGAGCTACACCGAGGTGCTCTCCGCCAGAAAGCTGAAGATCGGTTATGACGAGGTGCTGAGTGAGGTAAACTTCCTTCTCCAGAAGGGAGAGCGCCTGGCTGTTCTTGGAGAAAACGGAAAGGGAAAATCCACCCTTCTGAAAACACTGGTGGAGATCTTAAAGCCCCTTGGCGGCAGCTTCAGAATAGGCGCCAATGTGGAGATGGGGTATTTTGACCAGCAGAAGGCGGTTTTAAATGATGCCGATCCTGAGCAGACCGTGCTCATGAATTTCTGGGATGAGTATCCGCATCTGATGAGAGAAGATGTGAGAAGCGCCCTTGGTGCCTTCTTATTTTCCGGGGAAGATGTGGAGAAGAAGATGGGACAGCTCTCCGGAGGAGAGAAGGTCCGACTGGAGCTCTGCAAGATGTTCTATACCAGACCAAACCTGCTGATCCTGGATGAGCCTACCAACCATATGGATATCATAGGCAAAGAGGCGTTAGCACAGATGCTGCTGGATTACAGCGGCACGGTATTGTTTGTCTCCCACGACCGATACTTTATCAAACAGATCGCCACCGGCGTGCTGGAGTTCGGCAAAGACGAGGTGCGCCAGTACCAGGGCGGATATGAAGCATATCTGGAGGAGAAGAGAAAGAGAGAAGCCGGGATCATTAAGGATTTTGCAAAGAAAGATGGTATTGGGGCGGGAGCAGCAAATGGACACCAGGCATCAGTAAACGGTCGGTCGTCATCATCGAATGGATCGGCTGCTTCTAAGAGCAGTGGGGGAGATGCAATTGAAAAGAAAACGGTCGTTAACCCGGGCAAGATCCGATCCAAACTCAACAGACTTATGGAGAAATGCGAAAAACAGCTGGAGGAGAGCGAGCAGCGCTGCGCCGAGCTGAAAGAGCAGTTTGCCGACCCTTCCCTGGAAACCGACTACGTGAAGCTGATGGAGATCCAGAAGCAGATCGATGAGGAGGAACAGAAGCAGGAACAGCTTCTGGAACAGATGATGGAAGCAGAGGAAGAGCTGGCTTCGCTGGATAATTGAGATAATTGAGATAATTGAGAATGCAAAACGAAGTATCCGGGACAGATATCTGCCCCGGATATTTCATTTTGCATAAAAAAAACAGAGATTCCGGATGGAATTCATATAAAATGAATAAAAATGGTATCGCAAAAGCTGAATTTGTGATACTATTCTATATTATACAATGCGAAAGGAGCAGTACATCAATGGTAAATTTAAAAGAAAAACCATTCTACCTCAATGACGAAGATATCAAATGGGTTGAGGACACCATCGCAAGCATGAGCGATGAGGAAAAAGTAGGCCAGTTATTTGTAAACATGGTTACTGATTTCAGCCCTGAGGCTATCAAAAAGGTGGCAGACACCTATCATCCGGGCGCACTTCACTATCACAGCAAATCCGCAGAGGAGCTGTGGGAGATGACCAACACCTTCCAGAACTGCAGCCGTATTCCTCTTTTAGTAGCTTCCAACTGTGAGGCAGGCGGAAACGGCGGTGTAGGCGGCGGTACCGCAGTTGCATGCGGCGCAGCTACAGCTGCTTCCAAAGATCCTGAGGTTGCTTACCTGGCTGCAAAAGTAGGTGCTACCGAGGCTATGGCGATCGGTTCCAACTGGAACTTTGCACCGGTCGTTGACCTTCTTTACAACTGGAGAAACTCCATCGTTCAGACCCGTTCCTTCTGTGACGATCCGGACGAGACCATCGCATACGCAAAATCCTTCTTCAAGGGAACCGAAGAGTGCCAGATGGCTACCTGCTGCAAGCACTTCCCAGGAGACGGTACTGAGGAGAACGACCAGCATCTCATGATGGGTATCAACGACATGGGCTGCGACGAGTGGATGTCCACTTTCGGTAAAGTTTATAAAGAGCTTATTGATGCAGGCGTTAAGACCATCATGGCAGGTCACATCGCTCAGCCTGCATGGCAGAGAGCACTGGCTGGCAGAGAGCTTGACGATCATGAGATTCTTCCTGCA
>JAGHUU010000270.1 GCA_018064695.1 Candidatus Blautia equi
CTGGCGCTTTATTCCACCGTGCTCACCAAAAAAACTGATGCGGCAGCGCTGACTGCCATTGTATATATCTGCATTGCCGTGGACTATCCGAATCTTGAGGCGCCTGTTTCCCTGGCGCTGCATCAGGTGTTTGACACCCTCATCGGAATTGCCGTGGCAGCATACGTAAACTCTTTTAACATGCCGCGCATCAAGCACCCGGAATATATCTTCTTTGTGCGTTTGCAGGATCTGGTGCCCGACCGCTATGCCTGTGTCTCCGGACAGGTACTGGTCATGCTGAACAGACTTTATAACGAGGGCGCCCGTATTTCCCTTGTTTCCAGATGGGCACCGGCGTTTCTTCTCTCCCAGATGGGAACCATGGAGATCAACCTGCCGGTCATCGTCATGGACGGCGCGGCCCTCTATGATATTGGCGAGAAACAGTATCAGTATGTAAAAGCCATCCCAAAGGAGACTGCGGAGAAACTGGAAAAGCTGTTTCTGGAGAGAAACCTTGGATACTGCATCTATGCCGTCTCTGAGAGCAACATGTCTGTTTATCGACGGGGCAATCTGAACGACAGGGAAGAGGAAGATTTCCAGCTTATGAAGCGCTCCCCATACAGAAACTACGTAAGCGGGGAGATGGCGCCGGATGAGCAGATCGCCTTCATCCGACTGGTGGATGAGGACGACCGCATTCTGGAACTGGAAGAAGAGCTGACTGATCTGACTCCGGAGGATGTTCGCATCAGCACCAGAAAACAGCCGAGAGTGAAAGGCTGCAGCGGCCTCTACTTCCATCACGTGGATGCCACCATAGAAAAGAGAAAAGCAGATCTCATCAGAGACCTCTCCTCCCACGGGGAGCACGGTCTGGTTCCGGTGGATATGGTCTCCGAACATTCCTACCGCGCCGAGCGCGAAGCCCTGCACATGCTGAGCAAACTGCAGGATATCTATGAGCCCGTTTCCCTCCTGAAATGAGGATCGTAGTTACTGTTCACACGGCATATAATCACTTGCTGATTATATGACCGGAGAAAGTGATTCAGGAGTGAACAGGCTCCTTTTGCGCAGCAAAACTTCAAATGAGCCTGTGAAGTTACAGTTTTCTGGCTTGCCAGTGAACTGTAACCAAAACAAACTTCCTTTCTATTTCTGATATATGCGCTATAATACTTTTCAGTGTAGAAAAATGAGCCCGGTGAGATCCATCGGGGTCCGAACAATATATTCAATTTAAGGAGGACTCATACCATGAGCAATTACACCATGAACACCAAATGTGTGCAGGCTGGTTACACCCCTGGAAACGGCGAGCCGCGTCAGATTCCGATCGTCCAGTCCACTACTTTCAAATATGCTACCAGCGAGGATATGGGAAAGCTTTTTGACCTGGAGGCATCCGGATACTTCTACTCCAGACTGCAGAACCCAACCAACGACTATGTGGCAGCTAAGATCGCTGAGCTTGAGGGCGGTACCGCAGCCATGCTGACCGGTTCCGGACAGGCAGCGAACTTCTATGCTATGTTCAACATCTGCGAGGCAGGCGGACACATTGTTTCCTCCTCCTCCATCTACGGCGGAACCTTCAACCTGATCTCCGTGACCATGGCTAAGATGGGAATCTCCGTAACATTCGTATCCCCTGACTGTACCGAGGAAGAGCTGAACGCAGCATTCCAGGAGAACACCAAGCTGGTATTCGGTGAGACCATTGCAAACCCTGTACTTACCGTACTTGATATTGAAAAATTTGCAAAAGCAGCTCACGCGCACGGCGTTCCGCTTATTGTAGATAACACCTTCCCAACACCTGTAAACTGCCGCCCAATTGAGTGGGGCGCAGATATCGTTACCCATTCCACCACCAAATACATGGACGGCCACGGCGCAGCAGTGGGCGGTGCCATCGTTGACGGCGGTAAATTCGACTGGATGGCTCATGCTGACAAATTCCCGGGACTCTGCACACCGGATGAGTCCTACCACGGAATCACCTACGCTGAGAAATTCGGAAAAGAAGGCGCTTTCATCACCAAAGCTACTTCCCAGCTGATGCGTGACCTTGGTTCCGTACAGTCTCCTCAGAGCGCATTTATCCTGAACCTTGGTCTTGAGTCCCTGCATGTTCGTATGCCTCGCCACGTAGAGAACGGCCAGGCAGTTGCAGAGTTCCTTGAGCAGCATCCACAGTTAACATATGTAAACTACTCCGGACTTCCAAGCAACAAGTATTATGAGGTTGCAAAGAAATACATGCCAAACGGCGGATGCGGTGTAGTATCCTTTGAGCTTAAGGGCGGACGTAAAGCAGCAGAGATCTTCATGAAGAACCTGAAGCTTGCAGCTATTGAGACTCATGTAGCAGATGCAAGAACCTGCTGTCTGAACCCTGCTACCTCCACCCATCGTCAGATGAACGAGGAGCAGCTCATTGCAGCCGGCGTTCCTGCCGGTCTGGTACGTATGTCCTGCGGTCTTGAGGACAAGGCAGACCTGATCGCCGACCTTGCACAGGCTCTGGCAGCAATTGAAGAATAATTCCTGAGACAATCACATAAAGGAAAAACGACAGCGGCCTGGAGGAAAATCCAGGCCGCTGCTGTAAGTGTTGTGTTATTATTCAGCGTTGATGAGATAATATTTATTGGCGTTGGTCTTTATGAGCAGATAATTTTCTCTGCCCTGGTTGACACAGACTTTGATGGAACCGATGCCCTCCAAAGTGAAATCTCCCTTCAGAATCCTCTCTGTATTGGTTCCATAGACTTTATAAAGCTTTTCCGGAAGCACATCCAGCGTTTTTATCTCTGCGATCTCGTCCGTAGGAATGGAATAGACGGTCTGACCGGATTCAGCCACGATCTCAGTGTCTGTACGGGTGATGGTGATCTCGCTGCTGATGAGATAATCAAGGCTGACGCCTGCAAATGGCATCCAGAGGAGCAGCAGGATGATGCTGATCCAGAGGATCTTGCCGGCAGGACGGGCGAGATTCACGGTAGTGCCGATGCCGGTTCGCTGGTTTACAAGAAAGCTGGAATCCTCCGGATTGTAGTAGATAAATCCCCAGAGCCAATGGTCATCCTCATCCACATACCAGTCCTTTCCGCTCTCCGCTGTCAGTTTTTCCTGCAGCTTTCGCACGCGCATTTCTATGCGTATGGAAGCCCAGCTGATCACTACACCGAAGAGTATGATGTAAAGAACCGACCATACCGGATGATGGATCATCAAAGGGGAGAGCAGGCCAAGCAGGGCCATGGATGCTGCCAGCACCAGAAACATGCGTCCCCATTCTCTTCTTCGGATCTGGGTGAGAACACGGGTGAGCGCAAGGTTTCCATCCACCATCTCGGATTTATCCCGGTATGCAAAACGATAGCAGATCCATATGATAAGATTGCTGAGAGCCATGGTGCGTGCCAGATAAACAGAAGAGCTGTCTATCAGAATGCTGAGCAGCGGCAGGAGAGTGAGGATCAGAAATACTGCGGGATGGATCCACTTACTGTGATTTAAGGCTTCTGTATTTACATAAATTACAGCGGCTTCCTTATACCAGCCCCGCGCTTTTTTAATGCTTCGCAGTTTTTTATTTGCCGTCACAAAAGGAATCTGCGGAAGGATCAGGCAGAGGATCAGCCAGATTCCCCAGACGCCCATATGCAGATTGAATCCACCCGGACAGAAAATTCCGGGGATGAGAA
>JAGHUU010000269.1 GCA_018064695.1 Candidatus Blautia equi
CTCTTTTACTGTATCGATCTTTCCCGCTCCGATGGTCTTTCCCACAATGACAGATGCGGAGGATGCCGCACCCACTGCCATGGATTTCACCAGCAGGAACAGGGTGGAGGATACGCTGCTTGCCGCAATGGCGCTGTCCGACATATGTCCGAGGATCATGGTCTGGAAGGCGTTGTTTAAGCCCCAGAGACCCTGCACCACCATCATTGGCGCCACTTTCTTATAATAATCTTTTCTAAGCACAGAGCTTTCTTCCAGGAAATCTCTTCCCCGGAAAGTAATGGCATGGGAGCGGTTAGCCGCATAGCAGAGGATCACAACACACTCCAGAATTCTGGCTGTGAGAGTTCCGATTGCCGCACCCTGAATACCCATGCGCGGTGCGCCGAAGCGTCCGTAGATCAATACGGAGTTGATTCCGCAGTTTACAAAAAAGGTCATGATGGATAAATACAGGGAGATCCGCACCATCTCGGCACAGCGGAGGGCCGCCTGCATCACCATGGTCACTGCAAAAAACAGATAACTGAAGCGCATGATCAGAATATATTTTACGCCCTCCGCCACAATGGCCTCGTTTTCCGTAAACATTCCAACCATACGGTAAGGCATCACACTCACCATAACAAAAAGAATTACAGCCAGGGCCAGTCCTGTATGAAGGGCCGTAGCTGTAATTTTTTTTACAGGTTCGTGCTGATGCTTGCCCCAGTACTGACTTCCGAAGATCACGATTCCTTCTCCCGTAGCCGATAAAAGCTGCTGGAAAACAAACTGGATCTGGTTAACTGCTGCCGCGCCGGCCAGCGCTGTCTCGCTGAAGCCGCCCAGCATGATATTGTCCGCCAGGTTGACACTGATCACGACAATATTCTGCAGCATAAGCACAATACAAAGGGAGAAAAAGGAACGATAAAAAGCTTTGTCCTTTGTCATCTCATCACACTTTCATATAATCTAAGTGGACCATTCCTGAAAGTTCCACTCTTTCGTCATCAAATTTTTGTGAACCCTTACTAAAAGTTCCACTCTTTTACCATCAGATCTTGGTGGACCACTCCTGGCAGTTCCATACCTTTGTCACTACATCCTGATAGAATTCAGGCTCGTGGCAGATCAGAAGGATGCTGCCCTTATAATCCTGCAGGGCGCGCTTGAGCTCTGCCTTGGCATCCACATCCAGGTGGTTGGTAGGCTCGTCCAGAAGCAGGATGTTGGTCTCGGTGTTAATGATCTTGCAGAGGCGGACCTTAGCCTGCTCTCCTCCGCTCAGCACCCGGACCTGACTCTCAATGTGCTGGGTGGTAAGACCGCATTTTGCCAGGGCGGAGCGCACCTCGTACTGGGTCCATGCAGGGAACAGTGACCAGATCTCCTCAATACAGGTGGTGCGGTTATTCTGATCAGTCTCCTGCTCAAAATAGCCGATCTCCTGATAATCGCCCCTCTGTACCTCTCCGGAGAAAGGTTTGATAAGGCCGAGAATACTCTTAAGAAGTGTGGTTTTTCCAATACCGTTGGCTCCGATGAGGGCAATCTTCTCTCCTCTCTCCATGCTGAGGTTCAGCGCGGTGGAAAGGGGCTCGTCATAACCGATCACCAGATCCTTTGTCTCAAAGATCACCTTGCCGGAGGTGCGGGCCTGTTTGAAGTTAAACTCCGGCTTCGGCTTCTCCTTTGCAAGCTCTATCACATCCATCTTATCCAGCTTTTTCTGGCGGGACATGGCCATATTTCTGGTGGCCACGCGGGCTTTATTTCTGGCTACGAAGTCCTTCAGCTCGCTGATCTCCTGCTGCTGACGGTTATAAGCCGCCTCCAGCTGGGCTTTCTTGGCTGCATAGACCTCCTGGAAATGTTCATAATCACCCGGATAACGATCCAGGGCACAATTTTCCATATGATAAATCAGGTTTACTACGCTGTTCAGGAAAGGAATATCGTGGGAGATGAGGATGAAGGCATTCTCATACTCCTGCAAATAGCGCTTCAGCCACTCAATGTGACCCTCGTCCAGGTAGTTGGTAGGCTCATCCAGAAGCAGGATGTCCGGTTTTTCCAGCAGAAGCTTGGCCATAAGGACCTTGGTTCTCTGTCCGCCGGAGAGCTCTGTAACATCTCGCTCCAGGCCGATATCCTTAAGGCCCAGTGCCAGAGCTACCTCCTCCACCTTGGCATCGATCATATAAAAATCATGTTGATTTAAAAGCTCCTGAATGGTTCCGGTCTCCTCCATAAGGCGGGCCATCTCCTCGTCATCGGCTGCTCCCATCTGGTCGTACATCTGATTCATGGATTCCTCCAGATCAAACAGGAATGCAAAAGCCGATTTCAGTACGTCCCGGATACTCATTCCCTTCTCCAGAACGGTGTGCTGATCCAGATAACCTACGCGGACATTTTTTGCCCACTCCACGGTTCCCTCATCCGGCATCAGCTTATCCGTAATAATATTCATAAAAGTGGATTTGCCCTCGCCGTTGGCTCCAATAAGACCGATATGCTCCCCTTTCAGAAGTCGAAAAGAAACATTCTCAAAAATCGCACGATCTCCAAAGCCGTGGGTCAGGTTCTTCACATTTAAAATCATAAACTCTCTCCGGTTCTTTTATTTTTTGATGCAGTCATCCACAGCTGCCTTGATCTCAGCTGCGCAGTCCTCCAGGGACTGTTTGTCGTTCAGATATGCCTCCGCTGTCACCATAAAGACATCGATCATGTCCTCCTGCTCCATACATGGAACGATCAGGCGCATATCTTCCCTGTTTTCCATGGTCTCCTGGTAAGCCAGATACTGGAGGTCATCCTTCATTTTGGAATTCTTTAAAGCACGCATTGCATTTTTGTTTGCAGGGACACCTTTTTCCAGGCCCTGCAGCTCGGCCATATCGGAATCGGCCACAAGGAAACGCAGCAGTCTGCCTGCTTCCTTAGGATGCTCTGTGTTTTTGCTGATGGCATACATGCTGGCTGGCTTCAGATACTTGCCCGGCAGAAGCGCTTCCTCCACAGAAGGAATGCCGGAAATTCCAATCTCCGTTCCCTGCTCCTTCAGAGGGTTGCAGTAGTTCCCCGCATCGGTGATCCAGGCTACAGAAGTGGCAACCTCACCCCGGGTAAAGACATTGCGCTCAAACATAGAGCTCGGCATAAGCACCTTCTCATCCAGAAGCTTTTCATAAAACAGCAGCAGCTCCTGAATTTCCTGCTCATCCAGCATAAATTCCCCGTCGTCACTGAAGACCTGTTTTCCTGTGGTCTGCTCATAATGGGAGATCAGAAGGAACATCACATGCTTGCGTACACCGCCAAGCACATAGATGCCGTCGCCGCGCATAGCCTCGGCCGCATGGAAATAATCTTCCCAGGTCACAGGAATCTCAAGGCCGTATTTCTCATAAATATCTTTATTATGATATGCCGCATAGGTATTAAAAGAGACAGGGACAGCATTCAGCTTACCATCCACCTCTCCATATTTCAAGTCCCCTTCCTCAAAGGTGTCCAGATGGATCACGTCAGTGAGTTCGTAGAGGTCATAGAAAGCGTCCCCTTCCGGCGAAAACAGATCGATCCAGCTGAAATTGATCTGCATGACATCCGCCTCAGTATGGGATTTCATATAGGTATTCATACGTTTTTCAAAGCCGTTCCATACAGAATAACGGCCTTTAACGTTGATATCTGCGTTCTTCTCCTCAAAAAGCTTAAGGGCATCCAATGTGTAGAAGTGTCTCTCATCATTTCCCCACCAGGAGAAGGTGAGCTCTGTTGGATCCTCTTTTTCGATTACCAGTGTCTCTTCCTGATTGCTGTTTCCGCATCCGGTCATTCCAAAGGTCAGGGCTGCAGCCAGCAAAAGACTGATCATTTTTCCAAAACGTCTCATCTGTTTACCTCCCCGTACCATGAAGTTCTGCCTTTTCCGTTTTCCTTGGAGGTGTAAAGAGCTCTGTCAGCTTTCTTGTAAAGCTTGTCAAAGGTATCCTTTTCCTCCTCCATCAGCACTACGCCCGCACTCATGGAAGTGCCGAAGCTTTCATTTTCTTTCTTAAATTCTGTGATAAATTTCTGTCTGAGCTCGGCAAGGATCCTATCCACGCCCTGTCTCATATCCACTCTGTTCTCAGCAGTGTAAAGGGTAAATACGGAGAACTCATCTCCGCCGATTCGTCCGATCAGATAGCGCTCAGAGAAGGAGGCATCCAGCATACGTCCAAGGCCTGCAATGACCTCGTCACCTCTTGCGTGACCCAGGTTATCATTGATCGGTTTAAAGCGGTCCACATCCAGAACCACCATAAGGGCATGCTCGTCATCTGCTCTCTGGTTCAGAAGCTCCGTTACCTGCTCCTCGTAAGCGATCTTGTTCAGCAGTCCGGACAGACGGTCCAGCTCAGCTTTCTCGGAAAGCTTATCAAAGAGAACGTTCAGGGATTTGGAGATCATACGGAACAGAAGGAAGGAGATCAGCAGGAAAATTCCCACACTGATCAGGGAAAAGACGATGGTATAGAACACCGCGCTGTCGCGATCCTTCATAATGATCTTAAGCGGAATGGTACAGATGACCTTCCAGCCGTTGCTGCAGAAATCAGTGGTGATAAGATTTTTATGTGTGAGGGTGGATCTGGTTCCATTGTCTCCCAGAGAAGCAGCGATCTCCTCCGGCACCGCCGCACCGATCTCCTCCTGTTCGGTGGAGAAAAGAACACGGTTTTCGCTGTCTGCCAGGCGGATCGTCATGCCCTGCAGCTCCTCCGGAAAGTCAAAAACACTCTCCAGCTC
>JAGHUU010000075.1 GCA_018064695.1 Candidatus Blautia equi
ACTGATACTCTTGGACGTATGCACTCTGACGCTCAGTTTGCAGGTTCCTCTTCCGTACCAGCTCACGTAGAGATGATGGGTCTCATCGGTGCAGGTAACAACCCAATGGTTGGTATGACCGTATCCGTTGCAGTAGCTGTACAGCTCGCATCTGACGAGGGAAAATTCTAATTCACTTCGCTTAGAATTATAAAAAATAAGGCACATGACTTTAAGTCATGTGCCTTTTGTTATTTCATGTGCCTTTAGGCTCATTTTATTTGTTTTCTTCAGTTACATCCTTGAAGAACTGGTTCAGTTCTTTTACGGTGTCGAAGGTGGCAAGATACATCTGGTTGCCCATTGCACCGGAGAGGGCGTCGGAGACGCGCTCGGCCATGCGGATGTGGCTGCCGTATTTGTTCATGATGTCGTTGTGGTTCATCTTGAAGTTTTTGCCGTCGCGGAGACCTGCAAAGCCGCAGAAGGCGTGATCGCCAACCGGCATGGTGGAGCGGTCAAATGCGATCATATCAGCCCAGATCTTGTATACGTCGGTGCTGTGTGCGAAGTTGATCATGTCTGGGGTAACGCCGCCGCTTGGACGCATGTTTACCTCAAGACCTACCAGATCGCCTTTCTTTCCAAGACCTTCCTGATCCTCCTGAAGGCGGAAGAATTCCAGATGTACAAAACGGCTCTTTACATCAAAGCTCTTAACTGTAGCGCGGCCGAACTTCTTAGTGTCAGCCGGAAGCTTTTTCAGAATATAGAAGAGGGAGTTGTCTTCGTTATTAACAATGTCCATGATGGACATAGGAGTCACATTTCCGGTCTCAAACATTGGGGTTCCGGTGGAATCAATGATGGCATCGTAGGAGTTTACCTCACCGCGAACGAACTCCTCCATAATGTACTGGGTATCCGGCCATTTGAAATCGAAGAAGCTCTTCAGCTCTGCATCGTTGGTGATCTTGAAGGTATGGGAAGCACCTACACCGTTGTCAGGTTTGGCAACTACAGGATAACCAACCTCAGCAATAAATGCTTTGGCGTCTGCAAGCTTGTCAACCATATGGTAACGTGCAACCGGGATGCCTGCTTTCTCATAGAAAGCCTTCATCTGGGATTTATATTTGATACGGGGCATATCTTCAGTGTGGAAGCCGCTGTTGATGTTGAACTCGGTCCGGAGCTTTGCATCGCGCTCCAGCCAGTATTCGTTGTTGGATTCCAGCCAGTCGATCTTTCCGTATTTGTAGATGAAGAATGCCACTGCGCGGTAAACCTCATCCCAGTTTTCCAGGCTGCTTACCTTGTAGTACTCGTTTACGCTCCCGCGGAGCTCGCGGGTCAGATCATCGTATGGACAATCACCGATTCCGAGTACATTCATACCGTTTTTCTTCAGCTCCCGACAGAACATCCAGTAGTTGGTCGGGAAATTAGGAGAAATAAAGATAACGTTTTTCATATTCTTTTCCCTTTTCCTTTTATATAAATTTTTTTAGTTCTGATCTAAGAGGTATGGCAGGAAGTAGACAACCTGTTTATACCACCAGTCCCAGTCATGGGCACAGTCAAAGCCCCAGAAATCCACCCAGAGGTTGATGCCCTTGGAATCCAGAATGCTCTTTAAATGACGGGTGTAGTCCGGGTACTCCCATGGACCCTGTCCGCAGCAGATTACTGCTTTGCGCTCGTTGTACATCTGGATATATGGGTGATCCTCCGGCATGTTGGAGAGATAATGAACAGGAGAGTTGCCGTAGAGCAGGTCGTCCATGTATCCGCCAAAGCCGTATTCGGAGGTGTAGATGCCGCTTAATGCCATCATACGGTCAAAAAGATCCGGACGGCGGAAGAAGAGGTTGGCTGCATGGGTAGCGCCAAGGCTTGCACCGAAGATCATAATACCGGGTGCCTGATCCCAGCCATTCTTCTCGCAGGCATAGGCCTGAATAAAAGGTACCATCTCATCTGTAATGTAGTGGGTCCACTGATCAAAACGCCAGCTTCTCCATCCCGGGTCACCGTTCTCATCGGACCAGGTCTCTTTATCGATGGTGTCGATGGCAAATACCATAACCTGGCCGGATTCGATCCATGGAGACCAGACATCTGCCATCTTAAAGTTCTCAAAATCGAAAAAACGTCCGTCCTGACATGGAATAAAGAGCACCGGTTTTCCTGCATGGCCGTAGACCTTGCATTCCATCTCTTTTTCCAGACATGGACTGTAATCTTTAAAATACTGCATTTCCATAATAATTTTTCCCCTTTGCCGCGATCTGCGGCTGTCTTTTACACTTTTACTCTATTTTTCACAGGCAGTCAGATTTCTGCCTGCATTTCACATAAATTATTCTTCTTCCTCAGCGCCTGCCATGAGTTCCTCACGCCAGTCCTCCGGAAACATTTCCGGAACGATCTTCATCTCGTAAGTGAGGGTGTTCATGAAAAACGGAAGCTGATTTTCCCAGCTGGCTTCACAGTGTTCGCCGCCCGGAATGATCCTTGTGGTCACGTTCACAAGACGGTTTATAAGCACAGATGTGAGATGTGAGATCATATACTGCATGCCGGTATGGTTTGCAAGTTCTTTTTCTCCGTAGTCGATGTAGATGACGGTGTCTTTCTTAAGACGGGCTTTGGCGGCAAGATTGGTGATCTTTCCGTTTGCTACCCACACAGAAGGAGAGAGGGCTGCGGCTCTTGAAAATACACGGTTGTATTTTAAGACAGCGTAAAGACTCATAAGTCCGCCCATGCTGCTTCCGGCAACAAAGGTATGCTCTCTGTCAGGGAGGGTAGGATAGTTCTCATCGATCTCCGGCTTGAATACATTGACCAGCCAGTCCATGTAGAGCTTGCCCTTTCCCTGGATCTTGCCAAAGTGCGGGTCGTTGAAGGTGTAAGGAGAATATTCCATAAGACGGCCGTTGTCAGGACTGTGATTGCACTCTACTGCGGCAATGATCATTTCTGTCTCCGTCTCATCCATATAGTCCTTCATTCCCCAGCATTTTCCGTAGGTGGCGTGATCGTCAAAGAACACGTTGTGACCGTCAAACATGTAGAGCACAGGGTAGCGCTGGCCGGAACCCTCCTCATAAGAATCGGGAACATAGACGTATGCACGGCGAGGCTCATCATCGGAAAGCTCAGGAATTGTAATATCCCAGAATTGTACCATAAAGTACCTCCGTATTTGTTGTTTGGTTTACCGGTTTAACGCAAAAAAGTACAGCGTAAACCATAATGAATATAGCATAGAGAGTTGCAAATGGCAAGAATATGAGGTATAAAATTGAGTGGAATATAACTGCAATTTAACTGTAATTTAGCTTCAATGAGGTTTGGCAATATGGCAATTCGTTTTCGTTATCAGAACCTTACCGAGGGTCCGATCCTGAAAAAACTCATCGCCTTTGCGGTGCCTATGATGGTGGGAAATCTTCTGCAGCAGGTATATAATCTGACAGATACCATCATAGTGGGCAGAGCTGTTGGCCGCGAAGCGCTGGCAGCGGTAGGGGCATCCTATTCCCTCATGACATTTCTTACGTCTGTCATGATCGGGCTCTGTATGGGATGCAGTGCCTGCATGGCCATGTCCTACGGCGCCGACAGGCCGGAGGAGATGAGGGAAAAAATATGGGCTTCCTTCTGGATGATCGGTGGAGTTACGGCTGCGATCATCATAACCGTGTATGCGTTTGAAATCCCCATTCTTCACATCCTTCGTGTTCCGGAGGATACTTTTGAACTTATGCGGGAGTATCTGAAGATCATCTTTGGCGGCATCGTTTTTACTTTCTTATATAATTATTTTGCGTTTCTGCTGCGAGCGGTTGGAAACTCTGTGATTCCGCTTCTGTACCTTGGCTCGGCTTCTATATTAAATATCTTTCTGGATATCCGTCTGGTGCTTGGTGCCGGACTTGGTGTAAAAGGTGCGGCAATCGCCAC
>JAGHUU010000306.1 GCA_018064695.1 Candidatus Blautia equi
ACATCCAGACCACGGGTAGGCTGAACAGCGATGAGGAGCTCCGGATTCTTGTCGATCTCGCGGGCGATGATGGCCTTCTGCTGGTTACCGCCGGACATGGATCTGGCCATGGTGATGGCACCCTGACCGGAACGAACATCGTACTGATCAATAAGGCGCTCCGCATATTTACGAATCTCTTTTTTCTTAAGAAAGCCCATGCCGTTTGTGAACTCCGGCTCAAAGTAGCGCTGCAGCACCATGTTGTTTTCCAGAGAATAATCAAGGACCAGACCGTGTTTATGACGGTCCTCCGGGATATGACTCATGCCCATCACGGAGCGCTCGCGGATAGAAGCATTTGTGATCTCTTTTCCGTTCAGGGTGATCTTACCTTCTTTTAAAGGCTCCAGACCGGAAAGGCCGTATACGAACTCGGTCTGTCCGTTGCCATCGATACCTGCGATACACACGATCTCGCCGCGGCGAACCTGAAGGGAAACGTTGTTGACTGCGTTATTTTTATGGCGTTTGGATGCCACGGTCATATTCTGAATGTCCAGAACCACCTCTCCCGGCTCGGATGGCTTCTTCTCAACCGCAAAGTTTACGTCACGTCCTACCATCATAGCGGAAAGCTTTTCAGGGGTGGTGTCTTTGGTATCCACGGTACCTACGTATTTTCCTTTTCGGAGAACGGTACAGCGGTCGGATACCTGCATGATCTCAGCAAGCTTGTGGGTGATGAAAAGAATACTCTTGCCCTCCGCTGCCAGATTCTTCATGATCTTCATCAGCTCCTGGATCTCCTGCGGAGTCAGCACTGCGGTAGGCTCATCAAAGATCAGGATCTCGTTGTCGCGGTAGAGCATTTTCAGGATCTCTGTTCTCTGCTGCATACCTACGGTGATGTCCTCAATGAGGGCATCCGGGTCTACCTGAAGACCATATTTTTCGGAAAGTGCCAGGACTTTCCTGCGTGCGGCGTCCTTCTGCAGGAAGCCGTTTTTTGTGGTCTCCACACCTAAAATAATATTGTCCAGAACGCTGAAGCATTCTACAAGCTTAAAATGCTGATGAACCATTCCGATTCCAAGATCATTGGCATCGTTAGGATCATTGATCTCCACTTTCTTTCCTTCTTTTCGGATCTCTCCTTCTTCCGGCTGGTAAAGGCCGAAGAGAACACTCATCAGAGTGGATTTTCCCGCACCGTTCTCGCCAAGCAGCGCGTGGATCTCTCCCTTTTTCAGCTGGAGAGTGATGTTGTCATTGGCAATGATGCCCGGAAATCTTTTGGTGATCCCCAGCATTTCAATGGCATAATTTTCCACTTCTGTATCCTCCTTTCGTTTTGTGATATTTTTTCACAGTTAATGTCATTATAGCATAGAAAGCCCCCTTTTATAAAGAAAAAAAGAGGCAGACATCGAAATGTCTGCCTCTCTGTAAGCAAATGCTTAATTATTTGATGTTGCCATACTCGTTAAGGGTGATAGCTACTTCAGGAGCTGCATCGATAGCGTTGGATACAGTTACCTCACCGTTGAACATAGCTGCTACAAGAGCATTGTAGTCTTCCTCAGTGAAGCCCTCGCCAAACTGGGTGGTCTCTACCGGAAGCTGTACATAGTTCTCAGCTGGGTTCTCGGATACAAGACCAAGGTTCTCGATCTTTCCGGCATATGCTGCGAAGTTGTCATTCAGAACGGTCTCGGTAAGGAGAGTTTTAACGGTTGGAGCAAGACCCTTCATAGCGGAAGTGATGGTCATGCCTTCGCCATAGTTGTTGATTACGAAGGACTGGTCGGAGTCAACACCGATTACCTTGCCGCCTACTTTAGCTGCTGCCTCAGCTGCGGAAGTGAAGATACCGCCGCCGCATGCGAATACAGCCTCAACGCCGTTGTTGGAATACCAGGTATCCATGTATGCGGTGATATCAGCATCGCCGTAGAACTGGTTGCCGTATACGTACTCAACAGTTACTTCGTTCTCGATGCCCATAGCTACTGCTGCATCGTTAGCGCCCTGTACGAAACCGTAGCCGAAACGAACTACTGCAGGTACGGACATACCACCAAGGAATCCAAGGTGTTTGTAGCCAAGTTTAACGGTAGCGTAACCAGCCATGTAACCGGAAAGCTCTTCCTGGTATACTGCACAGAAGGTATTCTCGGTATTGTACTCGCCGCCGATGTCTCCCTCGGAAACGTCAAGTGCGATGAATTTTACGTCTGGGTAAGCTGGGGACTCCTCAACGATGGTAGCACCGAAAAGGTATCCTGGCATAACGATTACGTTGTAACCATCAGCAATTGCCTGGTCACAGCTTGCGATACGAGCCTCGTCGTTATCTCCGTCTGGTTTGTAGTACTGGAAGTCTACACCGTTCTCATTTGCGAATGCCATACAGGACTCGTAAGTGGTCTGGTTGAAGGACTGGTCGGTGATGTCACCGGAGTCGGTGATCATTGCTACTCTGTAATCGGATGGAGCAGCATAAGTGCTTACGCTTGTTGCCAGCATTGCAGCTGCAATACCAGCGGTAAGAAGTGCTTTTTTCATGTTCATTCCTCCTTGGAA
>JAGHUU010000006.1 GCA_018064695.1 Candidatus Blautia equi
TCCTCTTTTATGACTTGTTCTCCAGAAAGAGCAATCACACCGTCGTAGCAGGAACCGCCGGGTTCCATGACAAGATGCCCCACCTTGTCGGCCTCTATAACTACCGCATCTCTGCTCTCTCTGAGATAATTTAAGATCGTACTTTTCCCGGCACCTACGCCGCCGGTCACGCCTATCACTCTCATTTATTTTGCCTCGTACCAGTTCTCGCCGGAATGCATATCCACCTCAAGCTCAACCGCCAGTGCGGCTGCGCCCTTCATCTCTTCCTCAAGGATGCGGGATACCTGCTCCAGTTCCTCTTTTTTCACTTCGATCAGCAGCTCATCGTGCACCTGAAGGAGGAGTCTTGACATAAGTCCTTCCGTCTGCAGTCTCTGATGTACGCGGTTCATGGCGATCTTAATGATATCCGCTGCGGTTCCCTGAATTGGAGAATTCATGGCCACGCGCTCGCCGAAGCTTCTCTGCATGAGGTTGCTGGATTTCAGTTCAGGAATTGGTCTTCTTCTGCCGTACATGGTATCCACATAGCCCTTTTCCTTACCGTTCTCCACCAGGGAATCCAGGAAGCCCTTGATCTTTGGATAGGTCTCAAAATAGCTTTCTATATACTGTGCTGCCTCTGCTCTGGAGATGCTGAGGTCCTGGCTGAGGCCAAAGGAGCTGATGCCGTAAACGATACCGAAGTTTACGGCCTTGGCATTTCTTCTCTGCAGAGGGGTGACCTCATCAAACGGAATGTGGAATACCTGGGAGGCTGTCATTCTGTGGATATCCTGCGCCTCTCTGTAGGCCTGGATCAGCTTTTCATCGCCGGACATATGGGCCAGCACGCGAAGCTCAATCTGGGAATAGTCGGCATCCAGAAATACATATCCGTCCTCCGGCACAAATACCTTACGGATCAGGCGGCCAAGCTCCATACGGACAGGGATATTCTGAAGGTTCGGCTCTGTGCTGCTGATACGGCCGGTGGCTGTGATGGTCTGGTTAAAGGTGGAATGGATTCTTCCGTCCGCACCGATTACCTGCAGAAGTCCGTCGGCATAAGTAGATTTCAGCTTGGTCAGCTGACGGTACTCCAGAATATCGCTGACGATCGGCTGTTCTGCAGCCAGTTTTTCCAGCACATCTGCCGCTGTGGAATATCCTGTCTTGGTCTTCTTGCCGCCCGGGATACCCATTTTTTCAAATAAGATGACGCCGAGCTGCTTAGGAGAGTTGATATTAAACTCCTCTCCGGCTTTCTCGTAGATCATCTGCTCCAGTTCCTGAATACGGATCATAAGCTTTTCTCCGTATTCCTTTAACTCGTCGCTCTTTATAAGGATGCCCCACTTTTCCATGGAATCAAGGGTAAATACAAGGGGCAGTTCTATTTCATCGTAGACCTTTCTCATACCCGTCTCGTCAAGAGCAGCAAGGATCGGTTTTCTGCACATGAGTGCTGTATACGCAAGGTAACATGCGTAATCGGAAAGGCCCTTGGCTTCCTCCTCCCATGCCTTCTCAAAGGTCTGTTTACCAAGAAGGTCAGCTCTAGTAGGGAATAATCTTCCACCCAGATAATCCTTGGCAAGATCATCGTGGGTGTATGTGGATTTCAATGGATTCAGTAAGTATGCGCCAATACCTGCATCAAAAACCTGAGCAGGGTTCTTTATGGAAACGGATTTGAGAAGCGTCTTCACATCCATGGAGCAGAGAACGGTCTTCTCCGCAAGGTCAGCGATCTTGCCGCAGAGGAAGTCGCCTGTCAGGAAACCGGATCTTGGGATATAGTAGATCTCATCTTCCCCCATTGCCAGAGCAATACCATATACTTCCTGCTCTTCTTCCATAACAGAAATACCAACCGCTTCGGCAGCTGCTGCTTTCTCAAAGAGGGCTTCCACGCCGCCAAAATCCTCACAGGTAAAGAAGTCCAGCTCCGCAGATACAGCAGATGCGGTCTTCTCATCAAATCTGCCGAGAAGATTTTTAAACTCCAGACGTTTACAGAGTTCAAAGGCCTCGGCGGTAAAGAGGTCTCCCATTCGGGCTGCCTCATAATCATAATCGATAGGACTGTCAGTCTTAATAGTAGCAAGCACTTTGCAGAACTGTGCCAGCTCATAGTTGTCTCTTAATGACTCTTTTGCTTTGTTTGGTTTGATTTCCTCCACATGGGCATAAGCCTCCTCGATGCTGCCGTAATCGGAGATGATCTTGGTGGCTGTCTTCTCACCCACACCCGGAATGCCGGGGATATTGTCAGAGCTGTCACCCATAAGTGCCTTCAGATCGATGATCTGCGGTGGGGTGACCATATATTTTTCCAGCACCTGCGGTGCATGGTAATCTTCAATCGTAGTTTTGCCTTTTACAGTCTTTGGAAGACGGATGAGGATCTTATCTGTGGCCAGCTGAAGCAGGTCACGGTCTCCGGAAAGGATGGTGACATCCATTCCTTTGGCTTCGCTCATCTTTGCAATGGTACCAAGAATATCATCGGCCTCATAGCCCTCTTTTGTCATGATGCAGACCTTCATGGCCTCCAGCATCTCTTTCATAAGCGGAACCTGTTCCCGCAGTTCCTCCGGCATACCTTTTCTGGTTCCCTTATATTCCGGGTACATTACATGTCTAAAGGTAGGCGCATGCAGGTCAAAAGCCACTGTAAGATAATCCGGCTTCTCCTCCTCCAGGATCCTTAAGAGGATCGTAAGAAATCCATAAACCGCACCGGTGTGCTTGCCTTCCCCGTTGGTCAGATCCGGCAGACCGTAAAACGCACGGTTCAGTATACTGTGTCCATCTATCAGAAGCACTTTTTCATTCATTTTCAAATCCTCCGTTCCTCAAACTTATATCCATGGAAAGACCACATGGGCCAGAAAATATGCAAACGCAATGATCACCACACCGCTGATGCCAAAGGAAAAATAATTTAACCAGCGCTCTCTGCCGATCTCAATCTTCCGCTCCCTGATATCCTCCTCCAGAAGGCCCATCATATCAAAATTCAGATGGTCTTCCTCCTCATCCAGCTGCTTTGTGGCCTCATGCACAATATAATAAGTCTCCAGTTCCTCATAGCAGGAAGGGCAATTCTCTATGTGCTTCAAAAAGCTTTCCAGCTCTTTTCCTCTCAGTGTCCCATCAATATAGTTATCCACCAGATTCTCCGCAACCCTGCAATCCATAAACCTTCCCCCGCTCCTTTCCATCAGAACTGACTTTTACCATAATATTTAATGATAACACACTTCCATTACAAAAAAAAGCCG
>JAGHUU010000196.1 GCA_018064695.1 Candidatus Blautia equi
ATTGCCCACAAGCCAAAACTCATCTTCTTCGATGAGCCAACCGTGGCTGTTGACCCGCAGAGCCGAAACAAGATCCTAGAAGGAATCGTGGAGCTGAACAAAGCCGGCGCAACCATCGTCTACACCTCCCATTATATGGAAGAAGTAGAGCAGATCTGCAGCAGGATCCTCATCATGGACAAAGGACACAGCGTGGCCTTCGGAACCAGGGAGGAGCTGAAGCACATGATCAAAAACACAGAGACCATCTCCATCGATCTTCCGGAGATCGCCGGGGAGCATCTGCAGGCCCTGCGCGAAAAAGAGCACGCCTACGAGGTGACCTTCAGTGAGAACCGTCTGGTGATGAAATTCAGCGGCGGAAACCACAACCTGGTGGAGGTTCTGGATTACATGAGAAAGAACGATCTCCGTTTCGGCGGTGTTTACTCTGAACAGCCTACATTAAATGATGTGTTCCTTGAGATTACAGGAACAGAACTTAGAGACTGATAAATGAGAAGGGCAAAACCATGAATTTTATACACAATCTGAAATACGCATTTAAATGCCTGCTTAGAAATAAGACCACACTGATCTGGACACTGATCTTCCCCATCGGCCTTGCGACGCTTATGTACGTTGCCTTCGGAAACATCTTTGAATCCGACGAGCTTTTCAGCACCATCCCCATCGGCGTGGTGCAGGAAAAAGAAAACGCCGGCTTCGACCTTATGATGGATGTGCTGACAGGGGACGAGGATGGCCTTTTTGAGATAAAGGCGGAGACAGAGGCAGAAGCAGCAGAACTTCTTGATAAGGAAGAAATCAAAGCTATCTTCTATGTAAGCGACGAGGTGGAGCTGGTAGTAAAAGAAGAATCCACCGAGGTCACCATCCTGAAAACCGTTTTTGAGGAATTTGAGAAGAATAAAAAGACCATCACAGATATCGCGGATAAAAATATCCTTGCAGCCCTCCGTACCATGTTTGAATCCGTCAGGGGCGAGCAGAAGCAGTATTATAAGGAGCTGAGCGTATCCCGCGGAACCTGGAATGTATATAACAGTTATTTTTATGCAATCTTTGCCATGAGCTGCCTCTTTGCATCCTTCTCCGGAGCAGAGAAGATCGAGCATCTGCAGGCCAACGAATCTCCGCTTGGAATGAGAAGAAGCCTTTCCGGTACCTCAAAGGCAACTCTGGTATTCAGTGAATTTATATCCATGGTCTGCGTGCAGTTTGCCATTGAGCTGATCGTTATGGGCTATATGAAACTGCTCGGCATCGATCTTGGAGACAGATACGCAGGAATGATCGCCACCCTGTTCTTTGGAGTGTCCATCGGTATCTCCCTTGGCATGATCGTCGGATCCTTTTATAAGCTTTCCAGCGGAGTACGCTCCGGTATCTGCGTTATGGTGTCCATGGTATTATCCGTGATGGCGGACCTCTGCGTGGGCGGCATCAAAAATACGATTGAAAATACCATGCCGATCTTAAACCGCATCAATCCTGCGGTTCTGATCGCGGATTCCCTCTATGCATTAAACGTATATGAAACCTACGACAGATTTTTCAGAAATATGCTCACCCTGGGCGTGATGTCCCTGCTTCTGGTAACTGTCAGTTTTCTGATCTTAAGGAGAAATAAATATGCAAGTCTTTAAACTTTTTATGAAGCTCCTTCGGGCAAATATAAGACCTTTCATTATCTATATCAGTATTTTTATCGGTCTGCTCTTTGGCATTATTATTCCGAAAAACACAAAAGAAGCTGCCCGGAACTTTGCGGAGAGAAAGTGCAATTTTGCTGTGATAGATGAGGACGCCACGGAGGCATCCGCTGCGCTTAAGGCATTCCTTACCGCAAATCACACAGAGATCTCTTTAAAAAATGAGAATATGGAGACCATTCAGGATCAGCTTTTCTATAGAGAAGCTGATGCGGTTGTGATCTTAAAAGAAGGCTTCCAGAATGCGCTCTGGAAAAACGGCGCGGAGGAGTATGTGAATATTTATACGATTCCGGGAACCTTTAAGGCCAGACTCTTCGAGCAGGACCTGAACAGCTATATTGGTAAGCTGACAGCATATCGCCGCGCGGGCTTCTCTGTTTCTGAAGCTGTTGCAAAGGCGGATGAGACAGCCGGACTGGAGCTTAAGGCTACCATGGCCGAGGGCGTGAAAGCAGCGGATCACAGTTCTGCCTACTATTTCTTCATTTTTCTTTCCTGGATCTTCCTGGCCGCATGTATTCAGGCGGTATCTCCTGTGCTTGGTATTATGGATAAAAAAGAAGTGAGGAACCGTGTTTCTGTATCTGCTTACACACTGAGCTCTTTCCTTAAAGAGACAGTGCTGGCTACCATGGTGGTAGGTGTTGGAATCTGCGTACTGTTTATCCTTGTGGCAGCAGTGACACTGCCGGATTCCATTCTTACGATAAAAGGCGGCCTCTGGATGGTGAACATGCTCTGCTTTATGGTGGTGACCATGGGCTTTACACTGCTGGCAAGCAAGATCACAACAAATTCTCAGGTGATCTCCGCAATCTCCAATATCGTTTCTCTTGGAATGGCATTTACATGCGGCGTTTTTGTACCGATGGAGTTTCTTGGAGAGGGCGTCATTAAGTTTGCACATTTTCTTCCGGCGTACTGGTATGTGCAGGCGGTAGACCTGATCTCCACCGATGCAGTGAAGAATATTCAGAGCATTCTGGTATGCCTTGGAATTGAGCTGCTGTTCGGCGCAGCGCTGATCGCCATTGCAATGGTAGTTTCCGGCAGAAAACAGATGAATTAAAAAAACGAAAAAAAGGTGTTGACAAACCACATGACGGGTGGTATTCTAGCAAAGCTGTCGCGAGAGCGGCGGGCAACTGAAAAAGAACTTCAAAAAAAAGTTAAAAAAGTTGTTGACAAACAGAAATGATCGTGATAATCTATTCTGGCTGTCGCGAAACGGACAGCAAAGACCTTTGATAACTGAATAGTGAAACACATACGATTCTCGAAAATTCTTTACATTAAAATTCTTGAAGAAAAATCTTCAAAACAGTAAAAACGAGAGATAGCCAAACGGGTGTCTTGAGTAACATATCAAACACTTTTACAGAGAGTTTGATCCTGGCTCAGGATGAACGCTGGCGGCGTGCTTAACACATGCAAGTCGAACGGACAGAGGACCTTCGGGTCCGAAGTTAGTGGCGGACGGGTGAGTAACGCGTGGGTAACCTGCC
>JAGHUU010000015.1 GCA_018064695.1 Candidatus Blautia equi
CTGGATGTGAACTTTGACATCAGCTTTATGGAAAAGGGAAGCTACAGCGCCAACGGTACGGATGAGGTGGAATATGTGATCTCCACCAATCCGGGCGAGAGTCTGAAGCCCCTTGGCAAGATCGTCTCCGGCGGTGAGTTATCCCGAATCATGCTGGCCATGAAGGCCATTCTGGCAGACAAAGACCAGATAGAGACCCTGATCTTTGACGAGATCGACACCGGTATCAGCGGCCGCACGGCCCAGAAGGTATCGGAGAAGATGGCGGTTATCGGCCGCGGACATCAGGTACTCTGCATCACCCACCTGCCGCAGATCGCATCCATGGCAGATACCCACTTTGAGATCGAAAAACATCTGAAGGGAACCGAGACCCTCACAGAGATCCATCCTCTGGATGAGGAAGCCTCCATCCGGGAGCTTGCAAGACTCCTTGGCGGCGCGGAGATCACCGAGGCCGTACTTGGAAACGCCCGCGAGATGAAAGCGCTGGCTGCCAGACATAAAGCCGCAAAGGCGTGAAGGCAGAAGAAAGGATAAGTCACTATCATGAAATACGATTTTACTACATATTATGATCGACATAACATGGACGCTATTGCCATTGATGCGCCGGATATGACCGAAGGGTTTGGTGCTGATTACTTTGGCAAGGCAAAGCTGAGAGAGGGCTTTGACCGCATTCCCATGTGGGTTGCGGACATGAATTTTCCTACCGTTCCTACCATTCCGGAGGCTATGATCGAGCGTGCAAAGCATCCGCTCTACGGCTATTTTATGCCGCGCGACGAGTATTTTGATGAGATCATCAAATGGCAGGAGACCAGAAACGGTGTGACCGGTCTTACCAAAGAGTGCATCGGCTATGAGAACGGTGTATTAGGCGGCGTGATCAGCGCCCTCGATGTAATCTGCTCCAGAGGAGATAAGGTGCTTCTTCATTCCCCTACATACGTAGGCTTCACCGGTTCTCTTACCAACAACGGCTATGATATGGTCCTCAGCGAACTTAAGAAGGACGAGGAAGGCATCTGGCGAATGGATTTCGAGGACATGGAGAAGAAGCTCCGCGACGGAAAGATCCACGCAGCAGTTATGTGCAACCCTCACAACCCAACCGGCCGTGTATGGGAGAAATGGGAGCTGGAAAAAGCATACGAGCTCTTTAAGAAATACGATGTCTATGTAGTATCCGATGAGATCTGGTCCGATATCATCCTGAAAGGCAATAAGCACATTCCGCTGCAGATGGTGAATGAGGATGCGAAAAACCGTACATTTGCGGTATACGCACCATCCAAGACCTTCAACCTGGCCGGACTTGTGGGCAGCTACCATATTGTATATAACTCCTGGTGGAGAGACCGTCAGGATAAACAGCAGAGTCTGTCTCACTACAATTCCATGAATGTTCTTTCCATGCATGCGCTGATCGGTGCATATAAGCCGGAAGGATACGAGTGGGTGGATGAGCTCTGTGAAGTTCTCACAGGAAATGTGGATTATGCATATAACATGATTCAGGAGAAGTTCAAAGGTGTGAAGGTATCCCGCCCGCAGGGAACCTACATGCTCTTCCTGGACTGCGAGGAGTGGTGCAAAGAGCACGGCAAAACCATCGACGAGGTTCAGATCGCAGGCCTTGAGGTGGGCGTTCTCTGGCAGGACGGCCGTCCATTCCACGGCGAATACGGCATTCGCATGAACCTGGCCCTTCCGTTTGAGAAGGTGAAAGAAGCCTTTGAGAGACTGGATAAATATGTGTTTACTGCGTAATTGATAGCGGTACAGTTCACACGGCACCTAATCACTTGCTGATTAGGTGACCGGAGAAAGTGATTCAGGGGTGAGCAGGCCTCTTTTGCGAAGCAAAACTTCAAATAGGCCTGTGAAGTTACTGTTTACTGGCTTGCCAGTGAACAGTAACATTGATAGCTCTGTTTGGTAAAAAACGACAAAAGATAATTGACAAATATGGCGGGAAATTGTACATTTAGGTTAAATTTTGTGCCGGCAGGCACAGACCCTAAAACATCCGCAGGAGGAAATAACAAATGAAAACAAAATTCGGCATTAAAGAAGTTGTGGCTATCGGTATCGGTACCGCACTGTTTGTAGCCCTCACAGAGTTCCAGATCCCTCTGGGATTCATCCCTAACACCGCACTGCAGCCACGTGCCGCACTGCTTGCATTCTTTGCAGCAGTATTCGGACCTATCGTAGGCGGCGCTATTGGTTTCATCGGACACGCTCTCGGCGATGCCCTTTTCTATGGAAGCGTTTGGTGGAGCTGGGTAGTTCCGGAGCTGGTATTCGGCGTGATCGTCGGTGTATTTGCAAACAAATTTGCAGTACGCGAGGGCGGCTTTGACGGAAAAGCAGCTGTCCTTTTCAACATCGTTCAGGTGATCGGCAATGCAGTAGCATGGATCGCAGTTGCACCTCTTCTTGATATCGTGATCTACGCAGAGCCTGCAAACAAGGTATTTGCACAGGGCTTCTGGGCATTCCTTGGAAACATCATCATCGCAGGTATCCTTGGCACTCTTCTTGCAGCAGGATACTCCAAGGTGGGAGCTAAGTCCTCCAGCCTTTCCAAAGAAGACTGATAAACAAAATCTCATAAAGGACATTGTATTCGTGTAATACAATGTCCTTTTTTACGAAAGAAACAATATTCATGAAAGGAAAGAGAATATGCCGGAAACAAGAACTCCTGTCATTGAGTTTGAAAATTTTTCTTTTAAATACCGCTCCCAGGTGGAGCCGACCCTCACGGATATCAATCTTAAGATCTACGAGGGGGAGAAGGTTCTGATCGTGGGACCGTCGGGTTCGGGCAAGTCCACCCTGGTTAACTGCGTGAACGGACTGAACCCGTTTGCCTATAATGGGGACATTAAAGGAACTTACCGCATCAACGGCAAGGATCCAAAGAAGCTTGGCATTTTTGGGCTTTCCAAGATGGTGGGCACAGTGCTGCAGGATACCGACGGGCAGTTTATTGGCCTCACTGTTGCGGAGGACATCGCCTTTGTGCTGGAAAATGATCTGGTGGAGCAGGAGGAGATGTTCCGCCGCGTGGATGAAGTGGCTCAGATGGTGGATGTGAAGACACTGCTGAAGCACGCTCCGGGAGAACTCTCCGGCGGACAGAAACAGCGTGTCTCCATGGCAGGTGTCATGATCGACGACGTGGATATTCTGCTCTTTGATGAGCCGCTGGCCAATCTGGATCCCGCTACGGGCAAGAGGGCAATTGATCTGATCGATAAGATACAGAAACAGAAGAAAGCTACGATTCTGATCATTGAGCATCGTCTGGAGGATGTGCTTTACAGGGATGTGGACCGCATTATTGTGGTCGGAAACGGAAAAATTGTGGCGGATACCACGCCGGATATGCTGCTCTCCATGCAGGTGCTGGAGCAGGAGGGCATCCGTGAGCCGCTGTATGTGACGGCACTTAAGCATGCCGGATGCGAGATCCGTCCGGAAAATATGCCGCAGCATATTGAGAGCATGAAGCTGGACGGGCTTAAGGAGAACGTGCGGAACTGGTTTCAGAATGTGGCTGCGCCTTCTGCGCGGGAAGAAAAGGATACAGTGCTGGAGGTAAAGGACCTGAGCTTTGCCTATCCCCCTGATCACCCGGTGCTGCAGAATATTAATTTTAAGATTCAAAAGGGCGAGATGCTGAGCATTGTCGGAAAGAACGGTGCGGGAAAATCTACGCTTTCCAACCTGAACTGCGGTTTTATTAAGCCCGTGAAGGGCAGTATTTC
>JAGHUU010000038.1 GCA_018064695.1 Candidatus Blautia equi
TCCTCTTCAGCGGTTTCAGCTTCTTCTGCAGCTGCCTGCGCATCAGGAGCTTCAGCTGTCTCTGCTTCATCCTCTGCAGGAGCTTCGGCTTCTGCATTAGCTTCAGCCTCGGTCTCAGCTTCTGCTTCAACGGTTTCCTCTGCGTCAGCAGTCTCTTCTTCAGGAGTCTCTTCCTCGGAAGCTTCTGCATCTTCAGTGGTCTCAGCATCTTCTTTATCCATATCCACAAGGTTGGAATCGGTTGTATCTTCAGTTGTTTCAGTCTCCGGCTCTGCTGGCTCTACTGCTTCCATATCTACGAGAGGAGCAGGAGTAGCGGTAGGAACTGGAGTTGGAGTAGGCTTCATGCCTTCGGATGTGCGGTCAAGATCGTCCAGTTTTACCCAGGCTTCTTTATCTCCGAAGTTACTCTGTGCCCAATGGGAACCATCAGGTAAGGTTGCCTCCAGATAAATATGAAGAGAAGTACCGTTTGGTAATTCGGAAGAACCGCGTAAACGTCCGTATTTCTCACCAGGACCGGAGTAGAAGAATGCGTTTCCGGCGTCCGCAGTGATGAGGGCGTCATAGTTTGTATCGGCAGCCTCGCCGTGGGCAAGCTCTGTCTGGAGTGCCTCGTTGCGGCTGATCATATTGCAGTCGTCCAGAAGAACGTAGCCTTTCTGGCCTGCGTATTCAGTGTATCCCCAAAGGTTTTTGCCGTCTGATACTTCCTCCCCGATGTACAGAACGGACTTGTTTGGGAGCTTAAAGCTTCCCTGAGCAGTAACAGCTTCATCAGAAGAACGATAGAAGTCGATACCATCCGGATTGGCGGATTCAACGACTACGTAATAATCGGTCGGAATGGTGAGCATGTCTGCCGGAATGAAAGGTGCAGCACTGTGGAATTCCGGAAACGCTTCATCTGCAAAAACATTGCCTGCGGTGAGGAGCATGGAAACAGTAAGCTGCGCAAGAAATAATCCCCTTATTAATTTCTTTTTCATAAGCTAACCTCTTTATTCAATTTTCATTATTTATACTATTTTCCCCTGTAATTCTGAGTACACAGAATTAAACTATATTATAACATAGTTTTTTCGTTTGAAAAGATATTTTTCGTATTTTTTCCTGCATTTTCCCCAAAATGCATCAGCGATCGGCAGTATATGGCGGATCGGCAGGGTATCCGCCGGCAGCTTTCTGCATGCCGCGCTCCAGAGCGTCCTTGGAGGTCTTCCAGTCGGCATCTTTAAAACGGTAATCAAACTTATCACAGAACCAGTCCAGATCCTCGTAAAGGCGCTGCAGGTTGCTCTTCATAAGCGGAAGCAGAACATCAAAGAACTCCTTTTTATCCTTATCTGAGAGGACCTTATCGGCAGCCTCTGCAAGATCGCCGAAATGAGGGATGCAGTAGCCCTTGCTGTTTTTAAAGAGCTCGCGGAGGTCAGCGTCTTTTTTGTACATATCAAAGAAGGTCTCCATATAGCGCTGGAAGGTATCCTTGTAGAAGTTGCAGATGTAGCAGCTGTCCTCTTTGGCCATGACCCAGGCACCGAGGGAGGTGCGGGAGGTCTCGTTTGGATCTTTCTTTTTAAAACGGCTCATAAGGGAAGTTTTGCCAGGGGCAAAGGAGCGCATCTGCTCCTCAAATTCCTGGTTCAGCTTCTGGAAATGGGTCTTTAAGATGAGACCGGTTCCCAGACGGTTGCCGTACTCATACATTTTTTTATAGTGCATGCGGCAGAAGCCGGCTTTGTCGGTCTCTGCGCGGATATCATCTTCCATATAGGAGGCACCGGAGCCAAGGACAAAGTCCATGGTGTGCTCTTCAAGCTTACGTTCTACAAAACAGAAAGGGCATTCGTCATTTGCCTTAAATGCGTCGGCCAGAGGAATGGTATGCAGTTTTTCTTTCATGATTCTATACCTCTCAACTTTACTTTTCTCCGCTTGGGAGTTGATTCTCATGGTGAATCTGTATATAATTAAGTATACTCAAATGTGGAAAATGTTACAAGACCCGTATAGAAAATAAAAGCACCGCATTTGGAAAGAGAGGATATTATTTATGGATAAACCAGTACTTGTTGTAATGGCAGCCGGTATGGGAAGCCGTTACGGCGGACTGAAACAGATTGATCCTGTAGATGCACAGGGTCATATTATTATGGACTTTTCTGTGTTCGATGCTGTTCGTGCAGGATTTGAAAAAGTAGTATTTATTATCAAAAGAGAAAACGAGAAGGATTTCCGCGAGGCCATCGGTGACCGCCTGAGCGCCTTCATTGACGTGGAATATGTATTCCAGGAGCTCACCAATCTCCCTGAGGGCTACAGTGTTCCTGAGGGACGTGTAAAACCATGGGGAACCGGCCACGCCGTATTATCCTGCTTTGACTCCATTCAGGGACCGCTCGTAGTTATCAATGCGGATGACTACTATGGCAAAAATGCGTTCCAGATGGCATACGATTTCCTTACAGAGACAAAGGATTCCGATGACTGCTATCACTTCATGATGGTAGGATACCAGCTTAAGAACACCCTTACCGAGAACGGCCATGTAGCCCGCGGCGTGTGTGTGACAGATGAGAACGGCATGCTCAGCACCATTCATGAGCGCACTCATATTGAAAAGAGAGGCGAGGGCGCTGCCTATACAGAGGACGGCGGCGAGACCTGGACCGACATTTCTGTGGACAGCACTGTTTCCATGAACATGTGGGGCTTTTCACCGGCCATCTTAAAAGAACTGAAGGACCGCTTCCCTGCATTCCTTGATAAGAATCTTGAGAGCAACCCTCTCAAATGCGAATACTTCCTTCCATTCGTAGTGGATGAGCTTCTTGCTGAGAAGAAGGCCGATGTAAAGGTATTAAAATCCATGGACAAATGGTACGGTGTAACCTATAAAGAAGACAAACCTATGGTAGTGGCTGCGATCCGTTCCCTTAAGGACACCGGACTGTATCCTGAAAAGCTCCTGGGTTAAGAAAGAACCGGAGGTAAGAAACAAATGGCAATTTTAGTAACCGGCGGTGCCGGATATATCGGAAGCCATACAGTGGTAGAGCTTCAGGGCGCTGGATACGAGGTGATCGTTCTGGATAACCTTTCCAACTCCAGCGAGAAATCCCTTGAGAGAGTGGAAAAGATCACAGGAAAGCCTGTAAAATTCTATAAAGCAGACATTCTTGACCGCGCAGCTCTGAACGAGATCTTTGATAAAGAGGAGATCGATTCCTGCATCCACTTTGCAGGACTGAAAGCAGTAGGAGAGTCCGTGGCAAAGCCATGGGAGTACTATGAAAACAACATCGCGGGAACCCTGACCCTGGTGGATGTCATGAGACAGCACGGTGTAAAGAACATCATCTTCTCCTCCTCCGCAACTGTATACGGAGATCCTGCAATGATCCCAATCACCGAGGAATGCCCAAAAGGCCAGTGCACAAACCCATACGGCTGGACAAAATCCATGCTGGAGCAGATCCTCTCTGATATCCAGAAGGCAGATCCGGAGTGGAACGTAGTTCGGCTTCGTTACTTTAACCCGATCGGTGCTCATAAGAGCGGAACCATCGGCGAGAATCCAAACGGTATTCCAAACAACCTGATGCCATACATCACACAGGTTGCGGTGGGAAAACTTCCACAGCTGGGCGTATTCGGAAACGACTATGACACCCCTGACGGAACCGGCGTGCGCGATTATATCCACGTAGTGGACCTCGCAAAAGGCCACGTAAAAGCCCTTAAGAAGATCGAGGATAAATCCGGTCTCTCTATCTACAACCTTGGAACCGGTATCGGCTACAGCGTTCTGGATATTGTAAAGAACTTCCAGGAAGCCAACGGCGTGGAGATCCCATACGTGATCAA
>JAGHUU010000212.1 GCA_018064695.1 Candidatus Blautia equi
GTAACCGCCATAGCCATAGCCAGGTAGGTTTTACCTGTACCGGCAGGACCTACACCAAAGACGATCATTTTCTTTCTGATCTGATCCACATAATTTTTCTGGCCAAGGGTCTTTGGCTTGATCGGTCTTCCCTGTATGGTATTACAGATAAAATCCTTATCGATCTCTGTCAGCACGTCATTTCTCTGCTCCATGGCAAAGGAAAGGGCGTAGCTTACATTCTGCTGTGTGATGGTATTTCCCCTTTTCGCCAGTCTCACCAGCTCTTCCACCAGCTTCTTGGCCGCGGAAGCATTCTGCTCTGTGCCGATGATCTTAAGACTGCCATCGCGGGAGATCAGGGTTACATTCAGGGTTCTCTCGATCAGCTTTAAATGCTCGTCATACTGACCAAACACATTTCCTTCCTGATCGGCAGGGATCTCTGAACGAAGTTCAATAATACTATTTGCCATTCTCTATATTCCTTTCGCGGTAAAGAACCATGGAAAACCAAAGGATCGTATTACCGCCTAAATTATATTCCATCTGTTTTTCTTCCACGATCTCGGAAACCACAACACCATGGCTCTCAAGACATGGATGCATGCGGTCGGGGAATCTGCAGGGCTGGCCGGATTTATAGGCACATTCCTCACAGATATCACAGGATTCTGTGGAAAGGGTCAGAGTCTCATATCCTTCGCCCCGCAGGAAGAAATCCACCTCTGCGGTGAGATCCTCATGGGCTCTTCTGGTGGATAAAAGCTCCTCAAAATTCATAATATCAGACACCTCAGCTACGCTGGAAAAGAATACCGCATGCGGATAGCTGTGAATGCGCGCCTCGCATTCTGCCAGGGTTCCCACCGCAGGCGGACATGCCCAGGTGCTGTTAAAGCGCTGGCATTCGTTTTCGCAGATGCTGCGCACACGGGCAGCGGCCTTAATCTCTTTGGTGTCAATGATTCTGTATTCAAAAACAGGATAATCCGAAATAAACGTTTCAAATTTCTCGATGTTCATAGGTGCCTCCGTTTATTTATGGTAAGGCTCATGATTGATGATGCGATAGGAACGGTAGATCTGCTCCAGAAGGATCATCTGCATCAGCTGATGCGGGAAGGTCATTTTGGAAAAGCTGATCTTCTCATCCGCTCTTTTTAACACGGCATCGGAAAGCCCAAGGGAGCCGCCGATCACAAATACAATAGAGCTTTTGCCCTCAATGCCAAGACGCTCAATGCGCTCGGAAAGCTCCACAGAATCCAGCATGCGTCCCTCAATTGCAAGGGTTATGACGTGATCCTGTTCGCGGATATTTTTGAGGATGCGCTCTCCCTCGATCTCCTTGATCTGCCTGTTTATGGCATCAGAAGCCTTATCAGGTGTTTTTTCATCTGCCACTTGGGTGAACTTCAGCTTGCAGTATCTGCTTAAGCGTTTGGCATACTCCGCAATTCCATCATTCAGATATTTCTCTTTTATCTTTCCAACGGATAAGATATGAATTTCCATAAATGTCAGATTCTCCTTTTATGGATCAGTGTTCCTCCAGATAAGTGTCAAATTCACTCTCAGTCATAAGGATCTTACGAGGTTTGGTTCCTTCTTCAGGACCTACCACACCGGCATCCGCAAGCTGATCCATGATTCTGGCCGCTCTGTTGAAGCCGATCTTGAACATACGCTGCAGCATACCTATGGAAGCCTTGTCCTTCTCAATAATGAGACGTCCTGCCTCCTCAAAGTAAACATCTCTCTCCTCTCCGCCGGCGGAGGAACCGCCAATGGATACTGCGGTGTTTACCTGTGCCTGGATATTGGTATTATATTCCACGGCATCGTTCTTTTTGGAAAGGAAATCTACTACCTCGCTGACCTCCTCATCAGAGATAAATGCCCCCTGCAGACGTGCTGGTTTTGGATATCCCTGTGGGTAGAACAGCATATCGCCTTTACCGAGCAGCTTCTCCGCACCGTTGTTGTCCAGGATAACTCTGGAATCCACACCGGAGGAAACTGCAAAGGCAATTCTGGATGG
>JAGHUU010000153.1 GCA_018064695.1 Candidatus Blautia equi
CTGGCCATGGCACTTCAGGGCGGCGAGATCAACATGGCTTACGGTATGGCCTATGCAAGCTACCCACTGTTTGAGAATGATATGTTCACCTTCTCCAGCACTCCTACCAGCCGTGCATTCTTTGGATGGATGAACTATGAAAGTCCGATCACTTCTGATCCGGCCGTTCGTAAGGCTATTGCCATGGGAATTGATAAAGAGGGCTTTGTGGCTGTTCTTCTGAACGGTTATGGATATCCTGCTTCTGCAGTATTCCCGGACACCTTCAGTTTTGGACAGCAGAACTGTACCACCGAAAGCTATGATCCTGCTGGTGCTGCGGCAGTGCTTGAGGAAGCAGGCTGGGTGGATACCGATGGAGACGGCGTTCGTGAGAAGGACGGACAGAAGCTGACCCTCCGCTGGCTGACTTACCCAAGTCGTCAGGAGCTCCCGCTTCTTGCTGAGGCTGCCCATGCATCTCTTGGCACCATCGGCTTTGACGTGCAGATCAATTGTACTTCCGACAGCAATACGCTCAGAAAAGATCCGTCCCAGTGGGATGTTTACGCACAGGCATTTGTAACTGCACCTACCGGTGATCCGGAGTACTGGTTCACCTCCTGCGCACTGGACAGCTCTGCAAACAACTATTGCCATTTCCACAGCGATACGCTGGAAGAGCTGGCAGCAGAGATGGCGCACACCTTTGATAAAGATAAACGTGGGGAACTGGCTGTCAAAATGCAGCAGGCGATCCTGGATGACAACGGATATGTATTCTGCTCTCACCTCCGCATGAGCATGATCAGCCAGGCTAACGTTACCGGTCTGGTAGCTCATCCATGTGATTTCTACGAGCTGACCGCAGATCTGGATGTTCAGTAATCCCTAAAAAACAGGAGAGAATTGGAATGGCTGAGAAGCTTTTGACTTATGATTCGGTAGAGATCTCCTTTGGAGGAAAGGATGTGGTCCGGGATGTGAATTTTTCTCTGCATGCCGGAGAGATCCTGGGGCTTGTAGGGGAGTCCGGAAGCGGAAAAAGTACAATTATAAAAGCAGCAATGGGGCTTCTTGGCGCCAATGGCCTGGTCACAAAGGGTGATATATATTTTAAAGACCAGAATCTCACCAACATGTCTGAGCGGGAGCTGAATAAGATCCGCGGGCAGGAGATTGGTATGATCTTTCAGGATGCAGGTGCATCCCTTTGCCCGATACGAACCATCGGAGATCAGATCTTTGAGAGCATGAAGGCACATAAAAAGATCAGTATGGCAGAGGCTAAGGACTGTGCGTTGGATCTCTTTGATAAAATTCATTTTAAGGAACCGGAACGTGTGTGGAAGAGTTATCCCTTTGAACTCTCCGGAGGTATGAATCAGCGCTGTGGAATCGCCATTGCAATGCTGATGAAGCCGGCGATTCTTTTGGCGGATGAACCCACCAGTGCGCTGGATGTGGCGGTTCAGAAGCAGGTGGTAAATGAGATGATGGAAATGCGGGATATCTACGGGACAGCCATCATCATTGTGACCCATGATATCGGCGTGGTTTCCGCTATGTCCGACAATGTGCTGGTTCTGCAGCACGGAAATATGATGGAGTATGGGGATGCGAAAGAGGTGCTGGAGCATCCGCAGAATCCATATACTCAGAAATTACTTTCGGCGGTGCCGAGGCTGCGAAGAGTGTAAGCTTCTTAAGCAGGCAGAGCTTTGGATCGCAATGAGCCAATCTACAGGAAATGAGGGTTTTTCTATGAAAACAGTGTTGAAGGTGGAAAATCTTACAAAAACTTTTTATTCCGCCGGAAGACCGCCTTTTGTCGCGGTGGATCATGTGGATCTTGAGCTTTTTGAGGGAGAGATCCTGGGTGTTGTAGGGGAGTCCGGTTCGGGCAAAAGTACCATTGCAAAGCTGATCACCAGACTGATCGATGCCTCGGAAGGCACCGTGACCCTATACGGGAAGGATATCACCAACCTGAAGGGCAGGGAACTGCGGGAAGTATATAAGGATATTCAGATGGTATTTCAGAACCCGGTTGGTTCTTTTAATCCCAGAAGGACTCTGGGACAGGGAATTGGGGAGAGCCTGCAGAATAAAGGGCTGTCCCGCCGGGAGATTGATGAAAAAGTGGCCAATCTGCTGGAGCAGTGCGGACTGCCGGCGGCTTTTGCGGATCGTTATCCTCATGAGGTCAGCGGTGGACAGTGCCAGAGGGCAGCCATTGCAAGGGCTCTGGCCATAGACTCCAGGATCCTTATCTGCGATGAGGCTACCAGTGCGTTGGATGTAACCGTACAGGCACAGATCATCGAACTGCTCAAAGACCTGCAGAAAAAGAAGGGTATGTCCTATATTTTTATCTGCCACAATCTGGCTCTGGTGCAGATGTTCTGCGACAGGGTCGTGGTTCTATTTGAAGGAAAGATCGTCGAGGAAGGTATCCCGGATGAAGTGATCAGGAATCCAAAGTCCGACTACACCAGGAGACTGGTGGATTCTGTTCTCGACTAAAACATTTGGGACAGGGACCTGTCCCATTTTTTTGTCTGTTTCTTATCCCCGGGGGAGGGTTGTCCGGGTGAGAGGAAATCATTATAATGGTCAGATGGCATATGCTTCAGCCGGTATTATCCGGCGGGAAATGAGGAAAACAGATGGAAGAGATGAAAAAAGAACAGGGGACTCTGCATGAGGACATCCATG
>JAGHUU010000302.1 GCA_018064695.1 Candidatus Blautia equi
AAATTCAATGCGGCAACCGGCTGTCATAGTCTTTATAAGACCTTAGACCCATATGGCTTTGCGTCCCCGCCTTTCGACGGGTTTGCCTTTTTTGTTGTTATGCCTTAACCATACAACTGCCTGATGACAATGTCAACATTCTTCCAACAAATTTTTTCGGTTCGTCAAATTCTTACGAAAATGCAACGAAAATTTTGTTGAATATGAAACAACGGGACAGTGGGACAGGGACTTGTCCCACTTTTGTGTCACCTTAAATCTTTCATTTACAAAAAGATAAAAATATGCTATGATTCCTGCATATGAAAACTCAAAGAAAAAGAGAGTACATACAGTCACCGCACTACAGAGAAATCCCGCGGGATCAGAAGATCCCAGGCTGAGAGGGATGTGCAAGGAGCTTATGGAAGATGGCTTTGGAGAGGCAGGGCTGAAGCATGCGGGTCTACATCGCAGGTTTAGGTTCTGACAGGTCCGCCTGTTACAGCGGCAGGGTATCATCTGCGTACCCGATGAGGTTTCTGCTGTGAGGCAGAAATGAATGGAAGTGGTAACACGGGATCGTCTCGTCTTCTCTATGTATTGGAGAGGGCGTTTTTTTATTCCCGCAAACCACACGCGATGAAGAAATTATTTACAGAACATACAGGAGGAACAGAACATGGCAAAAGAAAAGTTTTATATGACCACCGCGATCGCCTACACTTCCGGTAAACCACATATCGGAAATACTTACGAGATCGTACTTGCCGATGCAATCGCACGCTACAAAAGATTACAGGGCTATGACGTATTTTTCCAGACAGGAACCGATGAGCATGGCCAGAAGATCGAGCTGAAAGCTAACGATGCAGGCATCACCCCTAAGGAATTCGTTGACAACGTGGCAGGGGAGATCAGGAGAATCTGGGATCTCATGAACACCTCTTATGACAAATTCATCCGTACCACCGATGACTATCATGAGAAACAGGTTCAGAAAATGTTTAAGAAAATGTACGCTAAGGGCGACATCTATAAAGGACATTACGAGGGAATGTACTGTACTCCATGTGAGTCCTTCTTCACAGAGTCCCAGTTAGTGGACGGTAAATGTCCTGACTGCGGACGCCCATGTGTACCTGCAAAAGAGGAAGCATACTTCTTCAAAATGAGCAAATATGCAGATCGCCTGATCGAGCATATTAACACCCATCCGGAATTCATCCAGCCGGAGTCCAGAAAAAATGAGATGATGAACAACTTCCTGCTTCCGGGACTTCAGGATCTCTGTGTATCCAGAACCTCCTTCAAGTGGGGAATTCCTGTAGATTTCGATCCAAACCATGTAGTATATGTATGGCTGGATGCGCTTACCAACTACATCACCGGTATCGGCTATGACTGTGACGGTGAGGTTACCGAGCAGTTTGCTAAAAACTGGCCTGCAGACCTGCACCTGATTGGAAAGGATATCATCCGTTTCCATACTATTTACTGGCCAATCTTCCTGATGTCCCTGGATCTTCCTCTGCCTAAACAGGTATTTGGTCATCCATGGCTGCTTCAGGGCGACGGCAAGATGAGTAAATCCAAAGGAAACGTACTCTACGCAGACGAGCTTGTTGATTTCTTCGGCGTAGATGCTGTCCGTTATTTCGTACTTCACGAGATGCCGTTTGATAACGACGGTGTCATCAGCTGGGAGCTTATGGTTGAGCGTCTGAATTCCGAGCTGGCAAACACCCTTGGAAACCTTGTAAACCGTACCATCTCCATGTCCAACAAATACTTTGGCGGCGTAGTGGAGAACAAGGGCGCAGTGGAAGATGTAGATGCAGATCTGAAAGCTTTTGCGCTTGAGGTACCGGGAAAGGTTGAGGCTAAGATGGAAAAACTCCGCGTGGCTGATTCCATGACAGAGATCTTCTCCCTCTTCAAACGTCTGAACAAATACATTGATGAGACCATGCCATGGGCACTGGCTAAGGATCCTGAGAAACAGGACCGTCTGGCTACCGTTCTTTACAATCTGGTAGAGGGCATCTGCTACGGTGCTACCCTTCTGGAGCCATATATGCCTGAGACCTCCGAGAAGATCCTTGCTCAGCTGAACGCAGAGAAGAGATCCCTTGAGGACCTGAAAGAGTTCGGCCTCTATGTATCCGGCACAAAGGTAACCGAGGCACCTGAGATCCTCTTCGCACGTCTGAAAGTAGAGGAGGTTCTGGAGAAGGTTGCAGAGCTTCATCCACCTGTACAGGAGACTCCTGCAGAGGAGGAAAAACCGGATGACGGTATCGACATTGAGCCTAAGGAAGAGATCACCTTTGAAGATTTCGGAAAACTGCAGTTCCAGGTAGGCGAGATCATTGCCTGCGAGGCAGTAAAGAAATCTAAAAAACTGCTCTGCTCCCAGGTAAAAGTAGGAACAAAGGTACGCCAGATCGTATCCGGAATCAAAGCACATTACACTCCGGAGGAGATGGTAGGAAAGAAGGTTATGGTAGTGACCAACCTGAAACCTGCTAAGCTTGCCGGTGTGCTCAGCGAGGGAATGATCCTCTGTGCTGAGGATGCTGACGGCAACCTGGCACTTATGACCCCTGAAAAATATATGCCGGCCGGCGCAGAGATCTGCTAAATAATGATCCACGGGATCGGAAAGCACTGCTTTCCGATCCTTTTTATTGAGATTTGATTTATCAAGATTTGTTAATAAAAGGTTCACGAATAGGTGTGGTTTTTAGCAGGTTTTTTTGTTATACTATTATGGAGTTCGTATCGACACAAAAGAATATTTGGAGGCAATCCTTGAAAAACAATAGAAAAGTGATCACAAATGCCGTGATCTTCTTCGGCGTTTTTGCATTGACACTCTGGAGTGTTTTTCATGGAGAAGACCTGGGCGAAATAAGCGAAGCATTGCTGGACTGCGATGTCAGATGGCTGATCCCGGCAATTTTCTGCGTATTTCTCTTCATCTTTGGAGAATCCATCATCATCTGGTATTTGCTTCGATCCTGTGGAATTTACGTAAAAGAGGGCATCTGTTTTCTGTTTTCCTCTGTGGGCTTTTTCTTCAGCTGTGTAACACCTTCTGCTTCCGGCGGTCAGCCCATGCAGGTCTACTTCATGAAAAAAGAGAAGATCCCCATTCCCATCTCCACGGTGATCCTGCTTGTAGTAACCATCACCTATAAGCTGGTGCTGGTTGTGACCGGTCTTGGCCTGGCATTTTTTGATGCCCCTTTTATGGACCGGTATCTGGGTGATATAATACCCGTATTCTATTTTGGTATTTTTTTAAATGCTGTCACTGTAACTGGAATGATCGTTCTGGTCTTCCATCCGTCTCTGGCAACCCGCTTTTTATACTTATGCGTACAGCTTCTGGAAAAACTCCATATCCTGAAGCATAAGGAGAACCGTTTCCAGAAACTGGAAAGCTCTATGAGCAGTTATCATGATACTGCATCCTACATGAAGAGCCACATTGGATTGATCCTGCAGGTATTTGTCATCACCTTCCTGCAGAGACTGGCTCTGTTTTCTGTACCCTGCTTTGTATATAAGGCCTTTCACCTTTCCGGGGTCTCCTGGCCGGTAATCTTATGTCTGCAGGCCTGCATTGCTGTGGCGGTGGATATGCTGCCGCTGCCGGGTGGAATGGGAATCAGTGAGACGCTCTTTGAGATTATTTTTACTCCGATCTTCGGGGAACTGATCCTGCCGGGAATGGTGCTCAGCCGTGGTCTTGGCTACTACAGCGAGCTTCTGATCTCCGCCATCTTCACACTGTTTGCCATGTTTTTCTTTTCTTACAGAAAGAAAAAAGAACAGGCGCAGAACTAACAAACTGAAACGAAAAGAGGAATGTTTTTATGATAGGATTTTATGATTATACAGTGGTCCTGACATATATCAGTCTGTTTTCCGCACTGTATGGAATGTATCTGGCATCCTGCGGAAATGTTCATATGGCCATCTTCTGTCTGGCCCTGTCCGGACTTTTAGATACCTTTGACGGAAAAGTTGCAAGAACAAAAAAAGACCGTACGGAGGATGAAAAGAACTTCGGCATTCAGATCGATTCCCTCTGTGATGTGATCTGCTTTGGCGTTTTGCCGGTAGTGATCTGTTTCCACAGCGGTATGGGATCTATTTTGGAGAGACTGATCCTTGGTGTTTATTGTCTTTGCGGACTGATCCGTCTGGCTTACTTTAATGTTATGGAGACAAAAAGACAGCAGGAGACCAGCGAGAACCGCAAGTATTATCAGGGTCTTCCTATCACATCCATCGCGGTGATCCTTCCGGTGACCTTCATGTGCTCCGCATTTTTGCAGACCGCATTTGAGCCGGTATTATCCTGTGTGATGCTGCTTACCGGATTTCTCTTTGTAAAGAGATTTAATTTCCGCAAGCCTACAAACAAAGAAATCGCAGTGCTCATTGTGCTCGTAGGTACGGTTGTATTATTTATTGTGCTGAATTACAGATGGGGAGGAATCTTTAAATGGAACTGGGGAAGCATGGCAGAGAGCTTCGAATAAAAATGCCGTCTCAGGATGAATTTCTCTCCTGGATGTACGGGCATGCGCTGGGGCGTCTCATTCTGAAACCCCTTGTGAGCCCTGCATTTTCAAAGCTTGGCGGGGCAGTTTTAGACTCCGGATTATCCGCTCCGTTTATTGGTCCTTTTATAGAGAAAAACGGGATTTCCATGGATGAATGTGAGGAGACGGTATTCCACTCCTTCAACGATTTCTTTAAAAGAAAGCTTCAGCCGGAAGCCCGCCCGCTCTGTGCGGAAGAAGGGGCGTTCATCTCCCCCTGCGATTCCAGACTCAGCGTATACCCTATTCGTGAGGACAGCCATTTTCTGGTGAAGGATACCCCTTACACGGTGGAGAGTCTTTTAAAAAACAAAAAACTTGCAGAGCGCTATGCAGGGGGAACCCTCTGGCTGCTGCGCCTCTGCGTAGATGACTATCACAGATATATTTATCCGGTGACCGGCAGAAAGTCCGCTAACATAAAGATTCCTGGGGTATTCCACACGGTCAATCCGGTTGCGAACGATGTCTACCCAATCTATAAAGAGAACACCAGAGAATTCTGCCTCATAAAAACAGAGGACTGCGGAACCGTTCTTATGATGGAAGTGGGAGCCATGCTGGTGGGTAAGATTGAGAACCGGGAATCCGGCGCGGCGGAAGTACAGCGCGGGGAGGAGAAAGGCAACTTCGCCTTTGGCGGATCCACCATCCTTCTGCTTACAGAGAAGGGGCAGGTTCTTCCGGAGCTTCGTTTTACAGAAAATACAGAAAACGGCATAGAGACCAGAGTCCGTCTGGGAGAAAAAATTGGAGAGATACTTTAAAGAGGTGTTGAGAAACACCTCTTTTTTTCAGTATAAGAGCATAGAAAACAGGAGGTTTGTAAAAGATGATTTTTGATACACATGCCCATTACGATGACGAGCAGTTTGATGAGGACAGAGAAGCGCTGTTAGCTTCCATGCAGGAAAACGGCATCGGCACCCTGGTGAATGTCTGCGCATCCGTGCATGGGCTGCAGAATACCGTGGATCTGATGGACCGCTATCCTTTTGTGTATGGCGCCATAGGCGTACACCCGGATGATGCGGGGGAGATGACGGAGGAGACGCTGGATACGATCCGAAGACTGTCCGATCATGAGAAGGCTGTGGCCATAGGAGAGATTGGGCTGGATTATTACTGGCATAAAGAGGAGGCAGAGCATGAGGTGCAGAAGCGCATGTTCCGGGCTCAGATGGATATTGCCAGGGAGAAGAAGCTTCCGTTCATCATCCATTCCAGAGATGCGGCGGAGGATACCCTGAAGATCGTAAAGGAATATATGCAGGGCGGAATGTACGGAGGAATCATCCACTGTTTCTCCTACAGTAAAGAGATCGCCGCCCAGTATCTGGATATGGGACTGTACCTTGGAATTGGAGGCGTGGTCACCTTTAAGAATGCTAAGAAACTGAAGGAAGTGGTGGAGATGGCACCCCTTTCCCAGATCCTTCTGGAGACGGACTGCCCTTATATGTCCCCGGAACCTTACAGAGGAAAAAGGAATTCATCCCTGAACCTGCCTTACGTGGCAGCAAAGATCGCCGAGCTTAAGGGAATCACCCCGGAGGAAGTGGTGCAGACTACAGAGGAGAATGCAAGAAAATTGTTTGGAATAGAATAACTTTTTGCGAACAGGATATTCAGACAAAAAAGTCTGATATCCTGTTTTTTTGTGTTGAGTGTCCTTTTAGTAACCTTTTGGTGACGTTCCAGTAACTGTGGGGGAGATATAATGAATCTAATATCATGCGGACAGAAGGTAATTCTGTCTGGGTGTGAGACAGTGACCAGTATCTTTTTGAATAAGTAAGTTTCATAAAAAGGAGAAAAAATGAGTAAGGACAGGAGATATCGCAAAGAATTCAGACGAATGATGGCAGTGTTACTATCTGTAGAAATGCTTAGTAACAGTGCGATTGGCGGAGCTCTGGATCTGAAAGCAATTCCAGTGTATGCTGACGATGCGCCTGATGGAGAAGGAGTCGTCGTAAATCCGGGAGAAGGAAGCGAAGGCGGAGAAATCGTCGTAAATCCGGGAGAAGGAGAAGAAGGCGGAGAAATCGTCGTAAATCCGGGAGAAGGAGAAGAAGGCGGAGAAATCGTCGTAAATCCTGGAGAAGGAGAAGAAGGCGGAGAAATCGTCGTAAATC
>JAGHUU010000107.1 GCA_018064695.1 Candidatus Blautia equi
TGCCAACGGAGAAGGAACGGATCATGGATGTGTGCGGCGCGTAGTCGCTGAACACCGTGAAGCCTGCCCATAAATATCCGTCCTTGATGCGGAACACATAAAACATCATGTACAGGATAAAGAGAAAGAGCAATGCAAAAAAGATCAGTTCTTTTCTGAAGAGCCTCTCCTCCTGGATCCAGTTTTTTCTGGCCAGTTTTCTGCCTGTCTTTTTTCTCCACACGTAAACGATGCAGAGATACAGCACAGAGAGCAGAAGAATGATGAGGTTTGCAATAAAGAGCGGATGACGGTCTGCGGTGATCTTCTCCACTATATAAGCGGCCGCATATACAAGCCAGGTAACGATCAGCGTTCCGCTTCCAAAAGCCATGGGGAACAGCAGCCAGAAACGGTTTCCTGTGGTTTCCCGCACTCTTCTGAGCAGAAACAGCTCCGTCACTTCTCTGCCGATCAGAACTGAAATAAGAATGTATAATAAAGCCAGCATACTCGAATCCTTTCCAAGAAAAAAACATATACATAGTTCAGTATACCAAAAGTTTCTCTTTATTCCTAGTACCAACAGCTTTCCGGGATAAAAAATACTCCGGAAGGATAATTACCTATCCCTTCCGGAGTATCAGAATTCAATATTCGTTCTTCAGACAACCCGCAGCTATCAATAGAGATTGTTCTGGATCACAGACCAGATGCTGCTGTTCTCAAAGCCAAGCTTCCATGCTGCCACACCGGCAAGACCGTATTTTGGCACAAGCTGTACCTTAGCCGCAATGGAATCGCCATCCTCCAGCCAGATCTGATAGAAGCCGTCCTCCAGCTCATAGGAGCCGTAGTTCTGGCAGACCTCAGTATTCCAGTATACCTCTGCGTGATTTCGCTCCACATTGTCTTTTGCCTGGTCCATACCGATGGCCTCGCTGGTCACAATGCCGGAATTGGTTTTCCAGAGTCTGGTGTAAAACGGCATACCGTTGATGACGCGCTCCGCAGGAACTTCCTCCAGAGTATCCACGACACCTTTTTCCACCCATGGAAGGGAGGCTACGGATCCTGCTGTCTCGGAGCCCACATAGTGCTCGTCATAGCCCATGATAATGATGTAATCCACCACTCTTCCCTGCTCTGCGCGGTCATAGTGGCTGGTGAAATCCTCCGGAACAGGGTTGTCCACAGAGAGGATCATGCCGTGTTTATGACACTCAATAGAGAGCTCTCTTAAGAACTGAAGGAAATGAGGACCTACCTCTTCTTTCAGATACTCGAAGTCGATGTTGATGCCGTCAAGGCCCACTTCCAGAGCTGCGTCCATCAGGTTTCTGATCAGATTCTCGCGGCTGGAGGTGCTGGAGAGGACCACGGTGGTGCTCATCTCACTGCTGAAGTTATCGATGAGGCCCCAGACCTGCATGCCCATGCTGTGTGCCTCTTCCACGTAGGAGGAGGAAGCAATGCTCTTAATGTTTCCATAATTGTCTGTCATGGTAAACCAGGTTGGAGAGATAACATTCAATCCGGAAACGTTGGCCACATAATCATATAAATAATCGTTGGCATCGTAGTTGGTCACCTGATGCCATGCAAGGTTGACTTTTCCGTCCACCTTCAGATACTGATATGGTTCTGTATAGAAATCTCTGCCGGTGGTGATGATCTCAGGTGCGGCAAGCTTTTTCTTTTCCACATAGCCCACATATCCGTCGGCTGTAGCCACCTGATTCCACTCCTCCAGCTCCTCCAGAAGATAGAGATACTGGCCGGATGCCACGTCTGTCAGAACCTCTGATTTAATGCCGCCGCGGTAGCGGAGCTTTGTGTTTGAGGTTACGCGAACCATATTGCGGTTTTCAAAGTCGTACTGCACTGCCACTCTGGCAGGGGACTCATAGACATAAGTATCTATGTCTGTGTACTTTTTAATATAGGAAAGATTGAGATACGCCTGTCCGTCCTTCATGACGACTTCCGTTCCCACTTCTCCCGCAGGGGTGCGAAGCAGCTCGGATGGGGTGGCGTATAAGATCTGCTCACCCTCGCCGTCCCAGTAGAAGCGCTGGTTCAGGTAGGTGTTTACTACATCCACAGGAAGGTAGACGTCGTCTCCGTATTTCAGGGCCGAAGCCTCCAGCTGGTTTGTGCCCATAATGATCACAGCCTCATCGGAAGCAGGTGTTCCATAATACTCATATCGATCCATCATCTTTCTGGTAGGGGTGTATTTCACCACCAGATGAGTGCCGATACCCGCAATAGCGACCAGCAGCACCAGCAGACAGACGATCAGCACAGGTACATGTTTTCTGTTCATGATGATCTCCTTTAATTTTTATATGAAGCAATTCGTTATTTTACAGTTTCGCAAAACAAGTTCAATCATTATAGCACAAATCGAAAAAAAAGATACCTTCTGCCCTCAATATTTATAAATTGTTCATATTTCAGACCGTTTTTTCAGACTTTGCCGCCTGTGAAATTCCAAAAATGATAAAAACAGATAGAAAAACACGAAAAGAACTCCCTCTGTAAGCCCGATAACAGGGAAAACGCGCTTACAGAGGAAGTCCTCCTATTCGTTGTTCCGGATGAAATCAAAGCTGACCATGGCGATCCTGCCTCTCTCATCTTCTGTGTAATCCCGCATGTATCCGCCGTCTTCTGCGATCATGCAGGCTTTCGCAATAGACCGTGGATCACTTGGGCAGCCATCCAGATAGAGCGCAATGCCGCACTCTCTGTAGGCTTCCAGTTCTTCCTTAAGAGGCTTCATGGCTTTCTTTTTGGCTCGTGATATATTTCCCGTATCTGAACCTCCCTTCCATTTTTTCATTTTAGAAAACACCCATAGGTTCATGGAAAAAGGATCGTCCGTTCTGAATCTTTTATCTTTTGGGAATCAGGTCCATGCCGCGGTAAGAACACCGCATGACCAAAATGACATGGTCCTATAAATAGAATGGTATTGTTATTGTAAGTTTCAGGGGTTTGTTTCATAGTTTCCTCAGAGCAGAGGATCGTCTCTCCATGCAGTGTATTATACCTGTTTTTCCGGGCAGTGCAAGGCTTCTCCCACTCTTTTCATAATTATAAACATATTTTTCCGATTGGTTTCCAAATATTTTATAAATCCAAAAACAGTATTTCTTTACAAGAAAAATTTTTATGTTATAATGTTCCCAGATTGGAAGTGATATATATGAAAATTGAAAAAATCAACGAAAATCAGATTCGCTGCACCCTGACCCGCGAAGACCTGGAGAAACACCAGATCCGCATCAGCGAGCTTGCCTACGGCAGTGACAAAGCCAAAAAGCTTTTTCACGACATGATGCAGCAGGCCCAGATGCAGTTTGGATTTGAAGCAGATAATATCCCGTTAATGATAGAAGCCATTCCGGTAAATATGGAAAGCATCATCCTCATCATCACCAAGGTGGAGGATCCCGAGGAACTTGACACCCGCTTCTCCAAATTTGCCCCGTTTAAAGAGAAGGAATCCACCGACACCCTTCAGTTTGAGAGCGCAGCCAACGTGCTGGATATGATCCAGAACATGATGAAGACCGGTCTCCAGAAGGCCGACCAGCAGAAAAAAGAAGCTGCCGCTGCCGCTGAAAAAGCCCCTGCTGAGGAAGCAGCCGATGTGGATCTCATCCGTCTCTACACTTTCCGCAAGCTGGATGATGTCATCACCGCCTCCCACGCCCTGGCCGGCTGCTACGACGGCATCAATGCTCTTTACAAAACCCCGGCCGACGGAAAATACCAGCTGGTACTCCATCAGTCCCAGACTACTCCGGAGGACTTCAACAAAGTCTGCAACATCCTCTCCGAGTACGCAAAGGGAAAATCCTTCTCCGTTTCCGGTGAAGCCCATTTTCACGAGCACGCGGAGCTCATCACCGCCCAGGCCGTTCAGGCACTGGCCTCTCTGTAAAACACAAAATAAAAAAGGTGGTCTTATAAGACCACCTTTTTCTTATTCTTCTCCAAAGAAGTCATTCAGCTGTGCTACCAGGATATCTGCATCCAGGCCGTGTACCATGCAGGCCTCTGCCAGGGACTCCCCCTGGGAGGATGGACAGCCTACGCAGTGCATGCCGGATCTCATTAAAATAGCTGCCATCATGGTATCGCGCTCCAGCAATTCCCCGATGAGCATATCTTTTGTGATCTTTGCCATTTCAAAATACCTCCTTCATCATTTCTCTGATTATAACACACCCCGTCTGATTGTTCATTTAGAAAATCATTTTTTAGATTTTTTTTACTTGTAATCCAGAAATGAATATATTAGAATATAGTCAGTCCAGATATGCTGGAACAAGAAATTATAAAGGAGGAACTTATCATGGCATATGTTATTTCTGAAGATTGCGTAAGCTGCGGAACATGTGAGGCTGAGTGCCCAGCAGGTGCTATTTCTCAGGGAGATGATCGTTATGTGATCGACGCTGACGCTTGCTTAGATTGCGGAAGCTGTGCAGCTGTATGTCCTAACGAGGCTATTAACCCAGCTGAATAATCTACCAAGGTTTAAACGCAAAGACCGCTGTTTTCACAGCGGTCTTTTTTATTGCCATTTATTATTTTTTCATATTCACAAACTGCGTATAACGCGGCAGCCATACCAGCTCCACGGTTCCGATAGGGCCGTTTCTCTGTTTGGCAATGATAATCTCCGCAATATCCTTTTTCTCAGTATCCTTATGATAATAGTCATCTCGATAGATGAACATAACCACGTCCGCATCCTGCTCGATGGCTCCGGACTCACGGAGGTCAGAGAGCATTGGTCTGTGATCCGGTCTCTGCTCAACAGCTCGGCTCAGCTGGGAAAGTGCAATGACAGGGACGTTCAGTTCCCTGGCAAGTGCCTTAAGGGAACGGGAGATATCGGAGATCTCCTGCTGTCTGGAATCGGTTCTTCCGCTTCCGCTCATAAGCTGCAGGTAGTCGATCATGATGATTCCCAGGTTGTGCTCCAGCTTGTACTTACGGCACTTGCTTCGAAGCTCCGCAATGGAAATACCGGGTGTGTCATCTATGATAAGATTGGATCTTCCAATGATATCGGCGCCCTCCACCAGCTTGGTCCAGTCCTCATCCTTCAGATTACCGGTACGCATATTCTGGGAATCCACGTGGGACTCCATAGCCAGAAGTCGGTTTACCAGCTGTTCCTTTGACATCTCAAGGGAGAAGATGGCAACTGTCACGTCTTTTCTGAAGGCCATATACTGGGCAATGTTCAGAACAAAGGCTGTTTTTCCCATAGAAGGTCTGGCTGCTATGAGTACCAGATCGGAGCCGTGCATGCCGGAGGTCTTGTAATCCAGATCCACAAATCCGGTTGGGATTCCGGTAACGCTGCCCTTGATCTTGGAGGCCTGTTCTATGTTGTTGATGGCATTTAATACTACCTGCTGGATAGGCACAAACTCTCCGCCCACATTTCTCTGCAGGATGTTAAAGAGTTTCTTTTCTGCCTCCTCCATGATCACCGTGGTGCTCTCTTTTTCCAGATAGCACTCGTTGGCAACCTCTTCGTTGGCTTTGATGAGGCGTCTCAGCAGGGCTTTTTCACTTACAATGTTCGCATAATATTTGATATTGGCAGAGGTCGGAACTGCCGCAATGAGATCACGCACATATTCCATGTTGCTGATATCCGGCGGGAGGTCCTTCTCCTTCAGGCGGTTCTGCAGTGTGATGAGATCCACGGGCTTGCCCTCGTTGCAGAGCTCCACCATGGCATCGAATATGATTCCGTACTGTTGCTGGTAGAAGTCATCTCTGGTTAGGATCTCGGATGCGATCAGGATGGCATCCCGGTCAAGGATCATGGAACCGATAACAGACTGTTCTGCCTCAATACTATGCGGAAGGATTCTTTTGATCAGCGCTTCTTCCATAAGAGCTGCTTCCTTTCGATAATAGCTGTGTTTTTCGTCAGAGGCCGTTTATTACTGCTCCTCTTTTACCCAAACCTTCAGGGAGCCGGTTACCTTTGGATGTAAACGTACAGGTACCTGGGTCACACCGAGATTTTTGATTGGGCTTGGCAGCACAAGTTTCTTTTTATCAAGCTCCAGGTTCAGCTGTTTTTTGGCAGCCTCTGCGATCTCCTTTGTGGAGATGGAGCCAAAGATTCTTCCGCCCTCTCCGGTCTTAAGGGTAAGAATCACTTCTTTTTCCTCAAGGTCTTTTGCGAAAGCCTGTGCAGCTTCCAGATTCTCCTGTGCTACTTTCTCAGCGTTTGCTTTCTGAAGCTTCAGGTCATTTAAGTTCTTTGGAGTAGCCTCAAGACCCAGTTTTTTAGGCAGGATCATGTTTCTTGCATATCCGTCACTTACATTTACGATCTCGCCCTTTTTTCCGAGGGCTTTTACATCTTCAAGCAGAATTACTTTCATTTCTTTAAATCTCCTTCCATACACAATTCATCTATAATGCCTTTCAGCGATTCCTTTACTTCCTCCATGGTACCGTCCACCTGTGCACCGGCAATGTTCAGATGACCGCCGCCGCCCATCTTCTCCATGAGGAGCTGGACATTGACCTCATCAATAGCGCGGGCACTGATGAAGATCTCATTTTTATATGGGGTCAGGACAAAGGATGCTTTCACGCCCTGAATATTCAGGAGCTCGTTGGCAGCCTGGGCGCCCACAACGGTTGGGCTCTCCAGTCCTTCGCTTGGACATACCGAAATGGCAAAATACTTTTTATAGATCTCCGCTGTGCGGACAGCTTCCGCTCTGGCCTGATAGGATTCCAGACTGTCACGGAGCATTTTTCTTACCCTGGACATATCCGCACCGCAGCGGCGTAAGAAGGCTGCCGCCTCAAAGGTGCGCACACCTGCGCGGGTAGTAAAGTTGTTGGTGTCAATGAGAATGCCGGCATAGAGGCTGTCCGCCTCGTTGCTCTTAAGCTTCAGGTTATCGTCAAAATACTGGAGGATCTCCGCAACCATCTCACAGGCTGAGGAGGCATACGGCTCTACGTAGGAGAGAACCGCATTCTCCACCACCTCGTTGCCCCTTCTGTGGTGGTCAAGGACTACTACAGTTCTTGTCATTCCAAGAAGCTCCGGACACTCGGTGTAGCTTGGTTTGTTGGTATCCACAAGGATCACCGCGGTGTGCTGATCCACAAGCTCTTTGGCCTGCTTTCCATCCACAAACATGTTTGCCTCGTAATCCGGATGGGATAAATATCCATCTATCAGAGGGCGAATGGAAGTGGACGGGTTGTTCACCACAATATGTACCTGTTTTCCAAGGGTCTTTCCTGCGCGGTAGATACCGATGGCTGCGCCTAAGGCATCCACATCTGAGATCTTATGTCCCATAACCAGGATGCGCTCCTGGGTGCTCATAAGTTCCTTTAAGGACTGTGCCTTCACGCGGGCTTTTACTCTGGTATTCTTTTCCACCTGCTGGGCTTTTCCGCCGTAACAGGTCAGGTTGTTTTTGTCTTTGATCACTACCTGATCGCCGCCGCGTCCCAGAGCCATCTCCATGGCGCTTCTGGAATACTCATAGTTCTGAAGGAAGCTGCCGGAGTTGAGGCCCACACCGATACTTAAGGTAACGGCGATCTCATTTCCGATGCTTACAGTCTTTACCTCATCCAGAATCTGGAAGCGCTGCTCTTTTAACTCCGCAAGCTTGCCCTGGCTCATGATGAGGAAGTATTTATCCTTCTCGATCTTTCTTACAATACAGTCATATCCCGCAAAGAACTTGGTCATCTTTCTGTCTATGAGGGCTGTAAGAAGGGAACGGCGGACTTCCTCCACGCTCTCTGTTGCTTCCTCATAGTTGTCCAGATAGGCAAGTGCCACCACCAGTTTGTTGTCTTCGTTTTCCCTGGTGATGCGCTGCAGCTCTGTGTTATCCCAGAGATACATGGTGATGATATTGCCTTTATAGTCTCCCTGATTCAGAACATCCGACACTCCGCCAGGATCTTTCACAGAAAGACACTGCAGATAAGCGGAATAAGAATTCCCCTTATAATTCAGCTGAATCTCTGCCTGCTGCTTTTCCTCCCCATCCGGGAACAGGTTTCTGGTGATCTCCGGGAAGATGGTATGCACATTCTTCCTGTAATATGGCTCCTTACCGGTGAGAGCTCCAAAGCCTTTGTTGGACCAGATCATTTTTCCATCCTGATCCATAATGGCATATGGAACATTCAGTTCCTGCAGCATACGCCGCTCCAGATGCTGGTACTGTGATGCAAACTCTATCAGATCATTGAGGATCAGCGGCCTGTGTCTGGTTGAGAGCAGCATGGCTATGATGAAATAGATCACGATTCCACCGCTCACCAGGAGGCCTGCCTTTGCATTCAGATAATACACCGGAATATTTATGAGGATCAGAAGCAGAGTCAGATATAATGGCCATCTCAGGTATCTGCGGATCCTGAGATTCATTTTTAAACGATCCTTCGTATCCTTGTCCATTCTATTACTCCTGCTGACGTTTTTCTAAAAACGACATGATTTCCAAAATACCTCACTATTATACCAGATTTCAAAGGTGATTTCCATATCCTATTTTTCTAACAAAAAACCGCCGTCTTCCTTTCGGAAGGCGGCGGCCATTCTGTCGCAATTAATCCTGAACGTATGGCATTAAGGATACGTGACGTGCTCTCTTGATAGCAGCGGTAAGTGCTCTCTGATGTTTTGCACAGTTTCCGGTAATTCTTCTTGGAAGAATTTTACCTCTCTCAGAAACGTATTTTCTTAATTTTGCTACATCCTTGTAATCGATCTCGTTATTCTCTTTACCACAGAATACGCAAACTTTTTTTCTTCTGCGACCGCCTCTTCTCTTCATTGGAGAGTCTGGTCTTTCACCTCTATTAAAAGCCATGATGATTTCCTCCTTCTACAAAAATAGTATTCAGCTTTAGATAAATGGCAGTTCCTCGTCAATTCCATCCGGAATGTTCATGAAGCCATCTGCAGGACCTGCACTGGATGGTGCCGGTGCAGCCGGAGCAGAATTGGAATAAGACTGACGCGGCTGAGCGGATGCATAGTTGTCGCTGGAAGCTTTGCTCTCTGCGAACTCCTGCTCTTCCACTACTACATCAGTGGTATATACTTTCTGGCCCTCACGGTTTGTATAGCTTCCGGTCTGGATACGTCCGGTAACTACGATCTTCAGTCCCTGACGGAAATATTTCTCAGCGAACTCTGCGGAACGTCCGAATGCAACACATCCGATGAAATCAGCTGTTGCCTCGCCGTCGCGGCGGGTTCTTCTGTCTACTGCCAATGTATATCTGGCAATTGCCATTGCATTTTCTCCTGCGGAATATCTTACCTCAGGATCTCGTGTTAAACGACCCATTAAAATTACTTTGTTCATTTTTTTACCTCTTTAAATTAATCTGGTGAACGGCTTCTTAATGGTGTCTTCTAAAACCATGTGTCAGATTATTTTGCGTCCTTGCGAACAACAAGAAATCTCAGCACATTGTCCATGATACGAACGCGGTTCTCGATCTGAGCTGGAGCCTGTCCGTCTGCTTCAAACTGAATAAAATAGAAGAAGCCCTCATGCATTTTCTGAATTTCGTAAGCTAATTTTTTCTTACCCCATTCTTCTACTTCAGTAACATTGCCACCGAAGCGGGTGATGTAACCTTTTGCTTTTTCTACGGTTGCTTCACGTACTTCATCTTCAGCTTTGCCACTTACAACTAATGCTAATTCGTACTTGTTCATGTTCTTACCTCCTTATGGTCTTCCGGCCCCCTGCCTGCACAGAGAGCAAGGATATAGAATATATGAAATATATCACAATTGGTTATTCTACCAGATTGTTTTTCTTATGTAAAGCCTGAGTTTCACTTTTTTTCAGGTTTCTGGTGTTTTTTTCCACCATCTTTCTGGCCACCATGATCTGGTGTCCGCAGCCCATGCATTTCAGACGGAAATCCGCCCCAACGCGGAGGATCTCCCAGTCTTTGCTGCCGCAGGGATGCCCTTTTTTCAGGGTCACAACATCTCCCACTTCATAGAGAAGCCCCATTGTTTCTCCTCCTTTTCCTTATCTCACTACGATCTGAGAAAAGACCTTTCCGATCGGTTCCTGGATCATAAGATCCGCATAGCGGTCCCTTGGGGTAGGCGCCATATTGATCACCACCAGATACTCACCCTGGAAATAATCAATGAGGCTGGCTGCCGGATATACGGCCAGAGAAGTGCCGCCAATGATCAGCACCTGCGCTTTGGAGATGGCATTTACGGATTCCCGGATGGTGGTATTGTCAAGGCCTTCCTCATAAAGGACCACGTCCGGCTTGATGATGCCGCCGCACTCGCATTTTGGCACACCGGAGGCTGCCTTCATGTGTGCAAAGCCATAGAATCTGCCGCATTTCATGCAGTAATTTCTGTGCACGCTTCCGTGAAGCTCGTAGACTGCCTTACTTCCTGCCATCTGATGCAGGTTGTCGATATTCTGTGTCACTACAGCCTTCAGCTTTCCGGCCGCCTCAAGCTCCGCCAGTTTCAGGTGGGCAGCGTTTGGCAGCGCTGTGTCACAGAGCATTTTATCCTGATAGAATCTGTAAAACTCTGCCGGTCTCTGCATAAAAAATGTATGACTTAAGATAGTCTCCGGCGGAAAATCATATTTCTGGTTGTACAGTCCGTCCTGAGAACGAAAATCCGGGATGCCGCTCTCTGTGGATACACCTGCGCCTCCAAAAAATACGATATTGTCATGGGTATCGATGATTTCCTGAAGCTTTTCAATTGCTGCGCTCATACTGTCCCTCCGATCTTTGATCCATACTGCAGATATTATACCATATCTGCCGCCATTTCTTCATACTGTCTTGTATAAAGTTCGTAATAATAGCCTTTTTTCTGCATCAGTTCTCTGTGACGTCCCTGCTCGATGATCTTTCCGTCCCTCACTACCAGGATCACATCCGCGTCCACAATGGTGGAGAGTCGGTGGGCGATCACAAAAGAGGTTCTTCCCTGGATCACCGTGTGGATGGCATCCTGGATCATCTTCTCTGTAACGGTGTCGATGGATGAGGTAGCTTCATCAAGAACAAGGATCCTCGGATCTGCCAGCAGCGCGCGGGCAAAGGAGAGCAGCTGTTTCTCACCGGTGGAGAGCATGCTTCCGCCCTCTCCTACCTCGCTGTCCAGTCCCTTCTCCATCTTTTCCACAACGAAATCTGCGGAAACCAGCTGCAGTGCGCGCATGATCTCCTCATCCGTGGCATTCGGATTGCCATATTTCAGGTTCTCTCTTACGGAACCGGAAAAGAGATGCGGGGTCTGCAGTACATAACCGATGTTGCTGTGCAGCCAGAGCTGGGAGCGCTCCCTTGCATCTCTGCCGTCTATCAGCACCTGGCCTTCTGTCGGTTCATAGAAACGGCAGACCAGATTCACAAGCGTGGACTTGCCTGCGCCGGTCTCGCCAACGATAGCCACATTGGTTCCCTGCGGTACCTTAAGGCTGAAGTGCTCCAGTACCATCTCATCTCCGTCCGGATAGCGGAAGGAAACGTCTTTAAATTCCACCTCGCCGTAAAGCTCTTCCCAGTTTTCTTTCTTTGGTTCAAAGCTGTCGCCGTATTTTGCAATGACTTCCTCGGTATCTGCCACATCGGACTGGGTTTCAATGAGTCTTGTAAAGCGCTCAATATTTACCTGAATGGCTACCAGGGAAGAGATGGTGTTGATGATAAACTGGATCGGCTCCAGAAGTCCCAGTGCATAGGACATAAATACAGAAAGTGTTCCGATCTCCAGAATTCCCTGCACGGTGATCTGGCCGCCCTTCCAGAGGACAATAGCCAGCGCTGCGGAGGACATAAGGGTTACCGTGGCGGAAAACAGTGCGGAATAATGGGTGGTATGCACAGATACCTTTCTCATATGCTCTGTGTCTGCCTCAAACTCTCCCATAAGCTTGTTCTCCACAACCAGAGTCTTGATTGACTTGGCTCCGGTGATGCCCTCATTGAAATCACTGGTGATCCTGGAGTTCATCTCACGCACCTTACGGTTCCACACTACCAGTTTTTTCTGGAAGAAGGTGATGGCCACAACAGCCACCGGAAGGAGCAGGATGATAAACATGGCCAGCCTGAGATTCACGATCAGCATAACCGCCAGAACGCAGACCACATAGGATCCGTGCCAGATGAGGTCCATCAGCTTCCATGCCACAAGCTCACCGATCTTACCGGTATCGCTCATAACTCTGGCGTGAATGTATCCCACATTATTCTGATTAAAATAAGAAAATGATAATTTCTGCAGATGGGCAAAGGCGGTGTTTCGAAGATCCCTGTCGGTGTTCATTTCCACCTCTCCACACCAGTATGCCGAGTAATAATTGCTGATAACCTGAACAATCAGAATAGTCAGGTAAATGCCGATGAACCATGGCAATGTATCCAGTGTCTGCTCCGCCACATAATGGTTCAG
>JAGHUU010000229.1 GCA_018064695.1 Candidatus Blautia equi
TAACAGGCCCGATCAACCTTCTTCTGGGTACACAGACGAACTTCATGACCATGCCGTCCGCTTTCAGTACGATCTACATTGAATCCGGTATCTGGCAGGGCGCAGGTTGGGGATGCATCATGTACACACTGCAGCACTTTCCGGTGCCAGCCAGGATCTGATCGAGGCAGCTGTTATCGACGGCGCAAATATCGTTCAGCAGATCAAGGCAGTTGAATGGCCTGCGATCAAGGATATGGTTATCGTACAGTTTATCCTGCAGGCAGGTAACATCATGAGCGTCGGCTTCGAGAAAGCTTACGCACTGCAGACAGACCTGAACTTAAAGTCTTCCGAGATCATCTCCACCTACGTGTATAAGAAAGGTCTTCTGGATGGTGACTACGGTTTCTCTACCGCGGTTGGTTTGTTCAACACAGTCATCAACGTCATCCTGCTTATCATTGTAAATAATGTTGTTGCTAAGATGAACGATGGTAAAGGATTATAAGGAGGGGCAAATTATGACAAAGAAAAAAAGCAAATTTGCCAGATATTCCCTTGGAGATAAATCTTTCCTTGTATGTGGATATCTTCTCTTAGGCCTTTTCGTTCTGGCAATTATCGTTCCAATTATTTACATTATTTTTGCATCTTTCATGGATCCAATCACTCTGCAGAACAAAGGTATTACCTTTGACTTCAGCAAATGGACTCTTACCGCTTATACGCGAGTAATGGAAAATAAGCAGATCTGGATCGGTTTCAAAAATGCAGTACTTTATTCTGTTCTGTCCACAGTACTTTCCGTACTGATCACTATGCTGGCTGCATACCCAATGTCCAGAGCAGACTTCAAGGGAAAAGGATTCTTCAACATCATGTTCATGATTACCATGTACTTTGGTGGTGGTCTGATCCCTACCTACTTATTAATCAGCAAGTTAGGACTTCTGGATTCCATGTGGGCAATCCTTCTTCCTGGCGCATTCAGCGTTTATAACATGATCATTGCACGTACCTACTACTTAGGTATTCCTGCAGAGCTTCAGGAAGCTGCAAGCGTTGACGGTGCAAACGAGCTGACCTATTTCTTCAAGATCCTTCTTCCTGTATGTGTTCCGATCATCGCAGTACTTGCTATGTGGTGCTTCGTAGGTATGTGGAACAGCTACTTCGATGCAATGATCTACTTAAATGATTCTAAGAAGCAGCCATTACAGCTGGTACTTCGTTCCATCCTGATTCAGAACCAGCCAGAGGCAGGTATGATCTCTGATATGCAGAGTACTGCAGCAAGAGCACAGCTGGCAGAGCTTCTGAAATATGCAACCATCATTATCTCCAGTATCCCGCTTATCGTTATGTATCCATTCTTCCAGAAATACTTCGAGGCAGGACTTATGGCCGGAGCAGTTAAAGGTTGATTATTCCTTTTTAACAGTGATCCGATCCCCCTTGGATCACAATCCTGCGGCATATGAACCATATGTCGCGGGAATCACCTTAGTACCTTAAAAAAATCACAATATAAGAAAGGAAAAATGAAATGAATAACAAGAAAGTTTTAGCACTTCTTCTTTCTGCTAGCATGGTAGCTTCTTTTGCTACTATGGCTTCCGCTGAGGAGTTCCCATTAGCAGAGACCGCTGAGTTCACCGCTATGATCAGCTATCCACCAAACACCGAGTCTGATCCTAACAAGAGAACCATCTTCAAGAGACTTGAGGAGCAGACCAACGTACATGTAAACTGGACCGCAATCCAGGGCGACCAGTGGGGAGACAAAATCACCCTTAACATGTCCAACCTTGACACTCTGACCGACCTCGTATTTACCGCTGGTTTTGGTAACAGTGACCTTATCCGTTACGCTGATCAGGAGATCATCCTTCCTCTGGAAGACTACATGGTTCCAGAGATCATGCCAAACCTTTGCGCTGTATTTGACAAAGTTCCACAGTACAAAGCTATGTCTACTGACGAGGATGGACATATCTGGGCATTCCCATGGATCGAGCAGCTTGGTGCTAACGAGACCGCTATTCAGCTTCTTGACAACATGCCATACATCAACGTTGAGTGGCTCAACTTCCTTGGTCTTGAGATGCCAACAACTGTAGATGAGTTTGAGACCGTTCTTCTTGCATTCAAGGATAACGCAGACAAACTTCAGGCTGAGTTCAGTATCGATGGAAGCATCATCCCAATGTCCTTCATCATGAACGATGGCGGACAGGACCCAATGATCCTGACCAATGGTTTTGGCGAAGGTCTTGGAGATCCAGATACATGGAAACATCTTGTAGTTAACAATGACAAAGAGGTTGTTTACACCGCTACTACCGAAGGCTTCAGAAAAGGTCTTGAGTGGCTGCACAAACTGAACGAAGAAGGACTTATCGATCCAGAGGCATTTACTCAGGAATGGTCCACATATGTATCTAAAGGTAAATCCGGACGTTACGGTGTATGCTTCTCCTGGGATATCGCAAACGTAGTATCCATCACCATGGATGACGTTCTTGCTGGTTCCAAATGGGTTCCACTTCCACCACTTGCTGCTGATACCACAAACGTATCTCCAGATACCGCTTCCTTCACCTCCGGTTATGACCGTGGTCGTTGCGTAATGACTATCAAAGCTTCCGAGGATTTTGATGACAATGCAGAGCTTGTTTGCCGTTGGGTAGACCAGTGCTACGCTCCAATCCAGTCCCCACAGAACAACTGGGGAACCTACGGCGAGGATGACGATTTCGATATCTTCGTAATGGGCGAGAACGAAAACGGCGAGCCAATGCTTCAGCATGCTCCTCTTGGCGATGCTTCTCCTGTAGAGGTTCGTGAGGCAGAGGCTGTTGGTGGTCCTCTTGCAATCCTTGATGAGTACTATGGTGTATATGTAACCTGCCCAGATGATGCTCAGTATCGTCTTGACTGGATCAAAGATATCTTTGCACCAGAAGTTCACAATAAATACGTAATTCCTAACGTATTCATGAGCATGGATGATGTAGAAGAGATCTCCAACCTTGAGGCTGACCTTGCAAAAGCTACTAACGCTGCAAAATCTGATTTCGTTATGAACGGATTTGGCGATGATGAGTGGGATGCACTTCAGGATAGCCTTGATGCATATGGTATGGAAGATTACGTTGCAATCTTCCAGAAATATGTAGATGCATACTATGCAGACTAATTAAACAGTCTATACTGACTTACATGAGGGCCGCCGCTTCTGCGGCGGTCCTTTTTTTTAAAACCGGGGGCAGACAGAATTTTTCGCAGACATCCGGTTTTAGACAGGAGAAAGTATGAAGAAAGCAGCAAGATACTTAATGCTGACATTCTGTATGATGCTTATTTTTGTACAGTCTGTTTTTGCCGGGGAAAAGGACTATGTAAAATTCTTTCTCCCTGAAAAAGATGGGGTCAATCAGCCATTTGTGGGCGACACCATGCCGTACTATGAGGATGGCGTGTATTATATCTACTATCTGAAAGAGGGCGGAGATTCCTACCGTCATTCCATTTACCTTACTACCACCACAGATTTCCTGACCTATGAAGATGTGCAGGAGCCTATCCTGGTTTCCAGTTCAGAGGGTGCTCAGGATGCATGGATCGGTACAGGCTCCGTGGTAAAAGTAGAGGATACCTATTATTTATTCTACACCGGTCATGCAGACAACTCAGAACACGAATTTAACGAGACCGTCATGCTGGCAAAGGGAAGCGACCTTCGAACCTTTGAAAAAGTAGCAGACTGGGAGATGATTCCGGACGAATCTCTGGGACAGAAGAGAGATTTCCGTGATCCGCAGGCTTACTATGATGAGGAAAAACAACAGCTTGTTTTCACTATCACAGCAGCTCAGGAAGGTGTAGCAAGAATCTTAAAATACACTGTCAGCAAAGATCTCTCTGAGATCACTTATGACGGCATTATCTTTACCGATCCAATCGGAAAAGTATACAATCTGGAGTGCAGCGATACCTTTAAGATAGGAGATACCTATTATCTTACCTATTCCGCGCAGGATGATACTCTGTGGTATGCTGCTTCCACAGAACCATATGGACCATATTCCGATCCGGTTCGTATGGATGGACCACTGTTTTATGCAGCTAAACATGTAGAGGATGGAGAACATGCTTACATGGTTGGATGGGGCAGAAGATCCAAGAATGAAGCCAATACTACCTCTGTCGATGAATGGGCCGGAAACCTGGTCGCACAGGAGATTCATCAGAAAGAGGATGGCAGCCTTGTTCTGGCACCTGTTGCAGCTCTTGAAGCACTGTATCAGAACGAGCAGCCTCTGACCATCGATACAGCCGAGGCTTTACTTGAGGCCGGAGAAGACAGAGTCTACGCTGATTTCTGCAACGCAGAGGACAGCTTCATGCTGAAAGGTAACTTCACCTTTGAGGGAACCGGAAAATTTGGTCTTGCCTTCACCTATAAAGATGGCGACGAGAATGACAAGCTCATTACCGTAAGTCCAAGATTTGGTACCCTGACCCTGAATTTCAAGGCTGGAAAGAGAAGAGTCGCAGAGCTGGACGGCTTAACACTGAACAGCGGGGAGACCTACTCCTTCACTTATATTCAGGAGAATTCCTTAGGTGTATTCTACATTGATGATGTGGCTGCTTTTACAGTCAGACTCTACAAAGTAAACGGAAAACCAATTCGCCTCTTCGCAGAGGATATGAAGGTTCAGTTCTCTGATCTGAAACTTTTTACTGAGTAATTGTTACACATTAATATTATAGGAGGACGACTATGAAAAAGAATACTATTTCTAAAGTCTTAAGCGCAGCATTAGTTGGTTCTATGCTCGTTGCTTCCAGCACTGCTATGGTAGCTGCTGACGATACCGTGATCAACGTATATTCCTTCACTGATGAGGTTCCAAACATGCTTCAGAAATACGTTGATGAGCATCCTGATTTCGCTTACACCATTAACTCCACCATCATCTCCACCACAGACGGTCTGTACCAGCCAGCTCTGGATCAGGCACTTGCTACCGGTGGTGCAGACGCTCCTGACCTGTACTGCGCAGAGGCAGCATTCGTTCGTAAATATACTCAGGGTGATGCAGTTGGATACGCTGCTACCTATGAAGATCTTGGAATCGATTTAAGCCAGGTTGAGAGCTCCGGAATTGCTCCATACTCCATCGAGATCGGAACCAACCCAGATGGCAACATCGTAGGTCTTGGATACCAGGCTACCGGCGGTGCTTTCATCTATCGCCGTTCCATCGCATTCAACACCTTTGGAACCGATAAACCAGAGGATATCGCTGAGATCATCGGTGCAGGCTCCGGTGAATGGGATAAATTCTTTGAGGCAGCTGAGACCCTGAAAGAAAAAGGATATGCAATCCTTTCCGGTGACGGAGATCTGTGGCATCCAGTAGAGAACAGCTCTGAAGAGGGCTGGATCGTAGATGGAAAACTTCACATCGATCCTAAGAGAGAGGCATTCTTTGACCTTTCCAAACAGCTGAAAGACAGCGGTTACAGCAATGACACCCGTGACTGGCAGGACGCTTGGTTCGCAGACATGAAGGGTGAGGGCGAGAAGGAAGTATTTGGTTTCTTCGGACCAGCATGGCTCATTAACTACACTCTGGCTCCTAACTGTGGTGGTACCACTGAGGGAGAGGGAACCTACGGTGACTGGGCAGTATGTGAATCTCCAGTTGGATTCTTCTGGGGTGGTACATGGCTCCTTGCTAACAAAGATTCCGCTAAGAAAGAGGCTGTAGCTGAGCTTATCAACTGGGTAACTCTTGACTCTTCCGAGGACGGACTTCAGCATCAGTGGGCAAACGGTTCTACTTACGGCGAAGGCGGCACCAAAGACGTTGTAGCTGCAGAATCCATTATGACTATCACACCAAAGGTGACCTTGCATTCCTTGCAGGCCAGAACATGTTTGATGTATTCGTACCAGCTAACAAATTTGCAAACGGCAAAAACCTTACCCAGTACGATGAGACCATCAACAGCTACTGGAGAGATCAGGTTCGTGAGTACACTGCTGGCAACAAGACCAAAGAAGAAGCTATCGAGGCTTTCAAACAGATGGTAGCTGACAACCTTGCAATCGAGGCTGAATAATTATTGTCATAAATAACTGTCAATAATCACAGGGGCGATCTTGAAAAAGATCGCCCTTTTTTTCGTCTTTTCTCGACTTTATCTGAAAATATATGATAAAATAAGTGCAGTTCGATAACAGAAACACGGTATCAGGAGGAGAAAAGTATTATGGGACTGAAAGATCTTTTAAAGACCGGCAGCGGCATCCTGGCAGGATCCGTACAGCAGATCATGGGAAATGAAAAAGTAGGAGCAGCCATCCAGAAGGTGGCAGAGGTTTCCGCTGAGACAGCTAAAAACGTGAAAGCGGCAACCGAAACCGCAGCAAAGGCAGCAGCTGAAACAGCAAAGACAGCAACCGAGTCCGCAGTAAAAGCAGCCGGCAGCACGATTGAAAAAACCACAGATTTTGTAAACGAAAAACGCCAGAGCTCCAATTCCAAAGACCAGTACATCAAAGAACTGGAGGAGATCATTGAGCAGAAGGATAAAGAGATCGCAAGACTGAGAAAACGTGTTGCAAAGCATAACTGGAAAAACAGACGATAAAAAAACGGACAGTGCACAGGCACTGTCCATTTTTGTGTTCAGGATCTGTCAGATAAAAAATTCCGGTTCATCAAAGACTACGCCGTTTTCCAGCAGGTGTTCGATGAACTGTTTATAATACTCCGGTACCAGTTCCTCTGTCTCGTCATGCGCATGTAAAAGAATCAGATGAGAGGAGCCGTCTAAGAGCATAGGCGCACCATTTTCCGGATTTGGGTTATGAATGCGTTCCCAGACATTTTCCACGGTGAACCCACTGCCTTTACGAATGTTGTACTCAGCAAAATCAAAGGTCCAGAGGGTATCGATTTCTTTATCAAGGCCGTTTGCTTTCCAGAAAGGATAGGAGAACTGTGTATCCTTTACTTTATGGAAGCCGTTCTCAGCCAGATATTTCTGAAACCCTTCTTTGTTTGCGCCGCCTTTATCGCCATACGGGAAGCGGAATGGGCGGTAAGTGCGCGGAACGCCGGCTGCTTTGTACAGATCATTTAATACAGCCTCGTTTTTTTCGATATCTGCGATTCCTTCCTCCAGAGAAAGAGAGGAGAAGGCAGGGTGAGAGTAGCTGTGGTTGCCAACGATCATTCCGTGCTGCAGAGCATAGATGGCATTTTCATAATACTTTTCAATATTGGCGCCCACACCAAACATGATGGCGCGAATTCCTTTTTCGTTCAGATAATCTACAATTGCAGGGGTATTGCGGGAGGCAATATCGTCGATGGTTAATACTGCATGGATCATAGAGATACCTCTTTTCTTTTTATATTATTGTGCAGTGAATATACTAAGTATAACATAAAATACGCTTTCAGCATCAGTTAACACAAATTTCTAACATGTTTTCATAAAATAAAGGCTTTTCTCGGGGCTCTTTTTTTTATATAATAGACGGGCATGTGAATTCGCAAGCGGAAAGGCTTATACGGTTTTACGTGCAAAAAGCTTAAAATTTTCAGAGGTGGAAAATGAAGAAAAAGAATCTTGCAGGACGAATCGTGCTCACGATCTTTCTGCTGTTAATGGTATGTGGAATTGTTGGCGCCGGAGTTTATCTGGTGCAGTCTTTCTCTCCGGAATCAACAGCCCTGGAGATCATGGAGGAAAACGAAGCACTGATCAAGCGCCGTACCGGTGTGAGAGAAAGTCTGATCTACCGAACCAAAAATCCGGTGGCCGCACTGATCTTTTATCCGGGAGCTAAAGTACCGGAGGAAGCTTACATTCCGATGATGCAGGCCCTTGCGGAGCAGCATATTTTATGTATCATCCCGCATATGCCATTTGATCTGGCATTCTTTAAACCGGGCGCAGCGGAGAACTTAAAGGAGCTGTATCCGGATATTGAAAGCTGGTATATTGGCGGACATTCTCTGGGTGCATGTATGGCTGCATCCTATGTATCCAAGCATACAGAGGAGTACGATGGTCTGATCCTTCTTGCCGGATATTCCATGAAGGACCTCAGCGATTCCGGACTGAAGGTGCTCTCCATGTATGGATCTGAGGATGAGATCCTGAGCAAAGAGCGCTATAACAAATATTACAGCAACCTTCCGGATGATACGAAGGAGGTTGTGATCGATGGCGGATGCCATGCATATTTTGGTTATTACGGTGAGCAGAAGGGTGATGGAACCCCAACCATTTCCCACGAAGAGCAGATGCAGCAGACAGTTGATCAGCTGCTGGAAATGATTCTTCCGGCAGAAGAAGCGGAAGCGGATGCTGCTGACGAACAGTAAGGAACAAACGAAAAGGGACTGTTTCAACAGATGATCGATCTGTGAAACAGTCCCTTATTTTTCGTCCTGATTTTTTACAGTGCTTCCTGGTTTTTCTTCAGCATTTCGATAATGATGTCGCGGGTATAAGCGCCGATGTGTTTTTTGTCTTCTTTGTCAAGCTGGTCCGGGTAGATAGGTGCGCCGTATTCCAGGATGACGTGGGTCTTTTTGATCTTAGGGAATTGTTTCTCAAAAATTCCGGAGGAATTGGAGAGAGCCATTGGAATGATCGGGCAGTTGGTCTTGGTGGCGATCTTAAAAGAGCCTTCATGGAATTCCATCATATCGATGTCAGACTCGGCCTTGTTTCTGGTTCCCTCAGGGAATACGCAGATGGAGATGCCGGATTTGATCTTCTCGATGGCGGTTAAGATGGTCTGGAGACCCTGGCGGATGTCCTGTCTGTCTAAGAAGAGGCAGTGCAGCAGCTTCATCCAGTCTCTCAGAAGCGGATATCTTAACATTTCCTTTTTGGCAATGTAACCGGTACGGATAGGCGTACGGCTGTAGGTCAGAAGGATGTCAAAGTAGCTTCTGTGGTTGCCGATGTAGAGAACCGGCTGGTCCTTTGGCACATTTTCCTCGCCGATGACATCCAGCTGCACGCCGGCGATCTTAAGGAATACCCTGAACATGAACTGTACAATACGAAGGGAACTGATGTCTCTTGCGTATGGATTGAATTTGCCGATCAGCCATTCTGCCAGAAGCAGCGGAATAGAAAGGATCAGGAAGGTTCCGAGAAGGATACAGATAATGATAAATCGGATCATAGGAAAACTCCTTTTGTATAAATTTTCTTTCTATATTATAATGAGTTTCAGGTAACCATGCAATGAGAAAAAAGGGAGAGAATGAGATGCTGGAATTCAGAAAAGCGACGGAGCAGGACATTGACGGAGTGGCTGTGATCTACGATGCAGTACATACAGAAGAGGAAAACGGAAGAACCACCACCGGATGGCGGCGCGAGATCTATCCCTTGCGGGAAACCGCGGTGCAGGGTGTGAAGGACGGGGACCTTTTTGTACTTGAGGTGGATGGAAAGGTCGCGGCAACCGCAAAGATCAATCAGGAGCAGGTGCCCATCTATGCAGACGGGGAATGGGAATATCCGGCGGAGCCATCGGAGGTCATGGTGCTCCATACGCTGGCTGTTCTGCCATCCGAGATGGGAAAGAGCTATGGACCTGCTTTTGTGGATTATTATGAGAAGTATGCCCTGCAGCACGGCTGCCCGTATCTTCGCATGGACACAAATGAGCGGAATGTGAAGGCCAGAAAGCTTTATAAAAAGCTGGGATATAAGGAGATCGGCATTTTGCCATGTAAATTTAACGGAATTCCGGGCGTCAATCTGGTTCTTCTGGAAAAGAAACTGTAATTGAGCTTAAAACAGTGAGAAACTATTGACGTGGCGGGCAGGATGTGTTTATATTGATTCCAGAAAAGAAGGACAGCGAGGTCATAGACCTGTTGTCCTCTTTTTCTTTATATGGATGGAAATCTGTTGCGATTTGCAGGGGTTTCCTCTATAATGTAATGCAATTGGGCGAAGCCCCGAGAAATTTATGATACATCAGGACTGCCGGGAAAACAGATTCCCGTTCCGATGTACCACGGAGGAGTAGGATTATGAAGTTATATGAAGGCGGCGTTTACCTGGTAAACGGAACAGACATCGTACCGGAAGCAGCAGCTTCCCTGCCTGTCACCAGGGAAGAGGCAGAAAAAGGTACCATCGCATATGGCATTCTGGAGGCACACAATACTTCCGGAAACATGAAGAAACTGCAGATCAAATTTGACAAACTGACTTCCCACGATATCACATTCGTAGGAATTATCCAGACCGCAAGAGCATCAGGACTTGAGAAATTCCCGATTCCATACGTGCTCACCAACTGCCACAACTCTCTTTGCGCAGTAGGCGGTACCATCAATGAGGATGACCACATGTTTGGTCTTACCTGTGCTAAGAAATACGGCGGTGTTTACGTACCACCTCACCAGGCAGTTATCCATCAGTTCGCACGTGAGATGCTGGCAGGCGGCGGAAAAATGATTCTTGGATCCGACAGCCACACCCGTTACGGCGCACTCGGAACCATGGCCATCGGCGAGGGCGGCGGCGAGCTGGTAAAACAGCTTCTTTGCCAGACTTATGATATCAACAAACCGGGTGTTGTAGCTATTTACCTTTCCGGCGAGCCACGTCCGGGCGTAGGTCCTCAGGACGTTGCTCTGGCTATCATCGGAAAAGTATTCGGCAACGGCTATGTAAAGAATAAAGTAATGGAGTTCGTAGGACCTGGCGTGGAGAAACTGAGTGCTGACTACCGTATCGGCATCGATGTTATGACCACCGAGCCCACCTGTCTTTCCTCTATCTGGCAGACAGATGCTAAAATTGAGGAGTTCTATGCGATCCATGGCCGTGTAGATGAGTACAAAGAGCTGAAACCGGGCGCAGTTGCTTACTACGATGGATGTGTGGAGATCGATCTCTCCGAGATCAAACCTATGATCGCTATGCCATTCCACCCAAGCAACACTTACACCATCGATGAGGTAAAAGAAAATCTTTATGATGTACTTGCTGACGTTGAGAAACGCGCACAGGTATCTCTGGATGGTAAGGTTCCATATTCTCTGAAGGAGAAGGTTGTGGACGGCAAGCTTTATGTTGAGCAGGGAATCATCGCAGGCTGTGCCGGCGGCGGTTTTGAAAATATCTGTGCAGCAGCTGATATCCTTCGCGGAGCAAGCATCGGTGCAGATGCATTTACCCTCAGTGTTTATCCTGCAAGTACCCCTATTTATATGGAGCTTGCTAAGAACGGTGTTCTGGCAGACCTTCTGGCTACAGGTGCTGTAGTGAAGACTGCATTCTGCGGACCATGCTTTGGTGCCGGAGATACTCCTGCCAACAATGCATTCAGTATCCGTCATACCACACGTAACTTCCCGAACCGTGAAGGTTCCAAGGTTCAGAATGGTCAGATCTCTTCTGTTGCGCTTATGGATGCACGTTCTATTGCAGCAACCGCAGCAAACAAAGGCTTCCTGACTTCTGCTGAGGAGTATACCGGTGGATATACCAATCAGAAGTATTATTTTGATAAGACTATTTATGAGAACCGTATCTTTGACAGCAAGGGTGTTGCTGATCCTTCTGTGGAGATCCAGTTTGGACCAAACATCAAAGACTGGCCAAAGATGTCCGAGCTTGCTGAGAATCTGGTTCTGAAAGTGGTTTCCGAGATCCATGATCCTGTAACCACCACCGATGAGCTGATTCCATCCGGTGAGACTTCTTCTTATCGTTCTAATCCTCTTGGCCTGGCTGAGTTTACACTTTCCAGAAAGGATCCTGCTTATGTAGGCCGTGCGAAAGAGGTACAGGTTGCACAGAAGGCTATTGAGGCCGGAACCTGTCCAATCGAGGCTTATCCTGAGCTGGAGCCTGTTATGAAGACTATCAAGGGTGTTTATCCTGAGGTAGGTAAAGGTAATCTTGGCGTTGGAAGTACTATTTTTGCAGTGAAGCCTGGTGATGGTTCTGCTCGTGAGCAGGCTGCTTCCTGCCAGAAGGTGCTTGGCGGATGGGCGAATGTGGCTAATGAGTATGCTACTAAGAGATATCGCTCTAATCTGATCAACTGGGGTATGCTGCCATTCCTTATCAAGGAAGGGGAACTGCCATTTGCGAATGGAGATTATCTGTTCTTCCCGGAGATCAGAAAAGCCGTTGCTGAAAAAGTGGATGTGATTAAAGGATATGTTGTTAAGAATGAGGGGCTTAAGGAGTTTGAAGTTACTCTTGGAGAGTTGACTGATGATGAGAGAGAGATTATTCTTAAGGGATGTCTGATTAATTATAATAGAATGAAATAATATGGATTAGGAAAAGCTGGAAAGCTGGTTGGGAAACTGGTTTTCCGGCTTTTTTGTTTTGGAAAACACAGAGGAAAACCGCAAAGGGAGCGTTGCGGGGCTCCCTCTGCACACCCTTGGCGCTTTTTCAGCCCGCCTATCTCAGATTGAATAAGCCGAAACAGCTGCGCATCCGCGCATGCCAGGCGGGCGGAGGGAGGAATGGTCGCTGCCAGGATTCTATTGGTTTTGGTAAACATGGAGAAAAACCGCAAAGGGAGCGTTGCGGGGCTCCCTCTGCACACCCTTGGCGCTTTTTCGGCCCGCCTATCTCAGGTTGAATAAGCCGAACCAACCGCGCATCCGCGCATGCCAGGCGGGCGGCAGCAGACAAATAATGCTTACCATTATGTAAACGGTGGCGGTGGATAAAGACTGCCTACCCGCTATGCAAATGGTGGGAGGGGGGAGGTTTTTCTCCTCCCCCTTCTCCCCTCTGACTTTGTTGAGTGGAATAATGAGGAGGTTAAGGGTGGGATTGGCATAGTATTATGGTGGAGGTTGTGGTATACTCGGGGTGTTGAATGATGAATGGGTGGGGCAGCGAGCTTCGCTTTTACAGGAGGACAGGTTATGTTTCGTGAGGATTTTGTTTGGGGTGTGGCCAGTAGTTCTTATCAGATCGAAGGTCGTGACCCGGAGGATGGTGCGGGGAAATGCATCTGGGATACCTTTCAGGAGGAAGGGCATATAAGAGATAATGACGATGCCATGGTTGCGTGTGATCATATGCATCGCTATAAAGAGGATTTTGCTCTTATGAAAGAGCTGGGGATCAAAGCTTATCGCTTTTCTATTAACTGGTGCCGTATCATGCCGAACGGAACCGGCGAGGTGAATCAGAAAGGTATTGACCTTTACCGCGACATGATCCTCTCCATGAAAGAGAACGGCATCGAGCCTTATCTCACCATGTATCACTGGGAGCTGCCGCAGGCACTGCAGGACCGTGGTGGATGGCTGAACGAGGAGATCATTGAGTGGTTTGCCGAGTACGCCAAAGTAGTGGCAGAGTCCTTCTCCGATATCTGTGATTACTTCATTACCTTAAACGAGCCACAGTGCTTCGTAGGTCTGGGCCATTTGAGCGGAGTACATGCGCCGGGTCTGAAGCTGGATCCTAAGGACGTATTCCAGATTGCCCACAATGCGCTTCGTGCACATGGCCGTGCGGTCATCAACCTCAGAAAATACAGCTGCCGTCCAATCAAAGTCGGTTATGCACCGACCGGCGGTGTGGCTATCCCATACAGCAATAAGCCTGAGGACATTGAGGCAGCCAGAAAAGTATACTTTGGCTTCTACAATCCAATCAGCAACTGGACCTGGAATATTTCCTGGTTCTGCGATCCTGCATTCCTTGGTACCTATCCAAAAGAAGGTCTGGAGAAATTCGCAGAGTATCTGCCGGAGATCACCGAGGAAGACATGCAGCTGATCCATCAGCCGCTGGATTTCATGGGACAGAATATTTACAACGGATACCTGGTTCGCTGCGGCGAGGACGGGGAGCCGGAGATGATGCGTCATAGAAAAGGTATGACCAAGACATCTACTAACTGGGTGGTTACACCGGAATGTATCTACTGGGGTGTAAAATTCCTTTATGACCGTTATCATATGCCTATTTATATGACAGAAAACGGCATGGCATGCCACGATTGTGTTTCTGTTGACGGCAAAGTACACGATCCGAACCGAATCGACTTCCTGGATCGCTATATCAGCGCTCTGCAGCAGGCTGCAGATGAAGGCGTTGATGTGAGAGGTTACTTTGAGTGGACCTTCCTGGATAACTTTGAGTGGCCGGATGGTTATAATGAGAGATTCGGAATCGTTTATGTGGACTTTGAGACTCTGGAGAGAATTCCTAAGGATTCTGCGTACTGGTATGGCGAAGTGATCGCATGCAATGGAGCGAATCTGTATATTAATCAGAAGAAATAATTACATAATGAATTAGAAGTATGACAGCATTCTCCGGTGGCTTTTGGGCGATAGGGGAATGCTGATGCTTTTGTCGATAATGTTGTTTTTATGGGAGGAAAACAGATGGAACTGGTTAAGGGGCGGCCGCTGACGAATGAAGGAAGACTGGATAAGGAGATTCGGGTTTATGATCTGCTGGATTCTCTGGGAATAGAGTATTTAAGGGCAGATCATGAGGCAGCTTTTACTATGGAGGCCTGCCAGGAGATAGACAGGCTGCTGGATTGCATGATCTGTAAGAATCTGTTTCTCTGCAACAGACAGAAGACGGATTTTTATCTGCTTTTGATCCCCGGTGGGAAGGTGTTTAAGACTAAGGAGCTCAGTAAACAGATCAACTCTGCGAGGTTGTCCTTTGCGGGTGCGGAGGAGATGGAAGAGTTTCTGGATATTACGCCGGGGTCGGTTAGTGTTATGGGACTTATGAATGATAAGGAGAACCGGGTGAGACTTCTGGTGGATAAGGATGTGCTGGAGAGTGAGTTTTTTGGATGTCATCCGTGTATGAATACTTCCAGTCTTAAGTTAAAAACAAAAGATGTTTTTGAGAGAGTGCTGCCGGCTATGCATCATGATATGACGATTGTTACATTGCCTGGGGAAGAGGCGTGACCTGGTGGGGGTCGGGAAATTGGGGAAAAACCAGTTTTTCGGCCTTTTCTTTTTGGGAAAGAAGAAAAACCGCAAAGGGAGCGTCGCGCCGCTCCCTCTGCACACCCTTCGCGCTTTTTCGGCCCGCCTATCTCAGCTTGAATAAGCCGAACCAACTGCGCATCCGCGCATGCCAGGCGGGCGGCATACGATGTGAACGTGTACTACCCGATGGGGCAGAGGAGTGGGTGTGTACTGCCCGATGGGGCAGAGGAGTGGGTGTGTACTACCCGATGGGGCAAGGAGGGGAAGTATACCTCAGATGGTGACAGGAATGTTTTTATGATACTGCACCAGAATGGAGAGGTTGGCCATTTGGTAAATATTTTTTTGCTAGAAGCGAGAGCGGGTTGTTGCTTAGCGATGTAGGTTGAACTTTTATGCCGGCAGCTGGGGAGGGGGATGGCCGTGCTCTCCCCCTCCTCCTTCTCTCATTAGTAGGGAGGGCGGGTGGGGGGGATTAAATGCTATTTTGTGTGAAGATTTGACATAGTTCGCGGATTGCTTTTTGTGGGGGATTGGGGTAAGATGTTGTATATAGGATATTGTATACAAAACACATGATAGATACAAAAAACGGATTTTGTGGGTGAGGGTGAGATTATGAGACTGAAAGCTTTGGCCAAGATTAATCTGGCGTTGGATGTGCTTAGGAAAAGAGAAGATGGGTATCATGAGGTTCGGATGATCATGCAGACGATTGGGATGCATGACATTCTGGAGATTGAGAAGAAAGAAGAGCCGGGGATCACACTGATTACTGATCTGGAAGAGCTTCCGGGAGATGAGAGCAACCTGGTATATAAAGCTGCAAAAATGCTCATGGACGAATTCCATGTGGAGGAAGGTGTCTCCATGAAACTGGAGAAGCACATTCCCATGGCAGCAGGCATGGCCGGCGGCAGCACCGATGCAGCAGCAGCCTTCGTGGGCGTAAACGACCTGTTCGGCCTTGGCCTTTCCGGAGAAGAACTGATGCAGCGTGCGGTAAAAGTAGGCGCAGATGTCCCATACTGCATCATGATGGGCACCGCCCTTGCAGAAGGCATCGGTGAAAAACTTACCAGAATCGCTCCGGTACCACACTGCTATGTACTGATCGGCAAACCGGGCATCGGCGTTTCCACCAAGGAAGCCTACGGCAACCTGAACCTGGCAGGCATCGCGCAGCATCCGGATATCGACGGCATGATGGAAGCCATTAAGTCCGGCAATCTCTCCGGCATGGCAGAGAAAATGGAAAACGTCTTTGAACCGGGCATCATCAGAAACCATCCTGAGATCCAGCAGATCAAAGACCTGATGGAAGCAAACGGCGCCCTGAAAGCCATGATGAGCGGCAGCGGCCCTACTGTATTTGGCATCTACGATGACGAAGCAAAAATGCGCGCAGCAGAGAAAGTCCTTGCGGACAGCGGCCTGGCTCAGACCGTATTCGGCACGGAAGTAGTGAACGTAAACGAAGAAGATCAGGCAATTTACTAAGGAGAAAAAATCCATGACCAGTGATTTTACAATACAGATGAATGAATACCTGCCTCTGCGCGATGTAGTGTTCAACACCCTTCGCCAGGCAATATTAAAAGGAGAGCTGAAGCCCGGCGAGAGACTGATGGAGATCACCCTCGCAGACAGACTGGGTGTCAGCAGAACTCCGATCCGCGAGGCCATGAGAAAACTGGAGCAGGAAGGCCTGGTGGTGATGATCCCGCGCCGCGGTGCCCAGGTGGCCAGCATCACGGAAAAAGACCTGAACGACGTACTGGAAGTGCGCATCGCACTGGAAAATATGGCAGTGGAAAAAGCATGCTCCCGCATGACAGATGAGTCCATCGGAAAACTCTGGCTTGCCGCAAAAGCCTTTGAGCGTACCATGAAGGACGGCGATCTGGTAAAACTGGCCGAGGCCGACGAGGCCTTCCACGACCTCATCTACCAGGCATCCGACAACTGCCGCCTTATCCAGACCCCGAACACCTTCAAGGAGCAGCTCTACCGCTACCGCGTAGAGTATCTGAAGGAGGAGGAGACCAGAAACCAGCTGGTAAAAGAGCACGAGGAACTGTACCGCG
>JAGHUU010000052.1 GCA_018064695.1 Candidatus Blautia equi
GGCCATGTGCTTCTGGAGGAAGTACCCGGAACCGGTAAGACCATGCTGGCCAAGTCCCTGGCTAGATCTCTGGAGCTGTCCTTTGGACGAATCCAGTTTACGCCGGACCTGCTGCCATCTGACGTGACAGGACTTAACTATTTTAATCAGAAAGAGGGAGAATTCCAGTTCCGCCCGGGACCTGTTTTTGCAAATATGATCCTTGCAGATGAGATCAACCGTGCAACCCCAAGAACCCAGTCTAGTATGCTGGAGTGCATGGAGGAGCGCCAGGTTACCGTGGACGGCGTGACCAGAAAACTGGAAGAACCGTTTTTTGTAATCGCTACCCAGAACCCGCTGGAAACCACAGGTACATTCCCGCTTCCGGAGGCCCAGCTGGACCGTTTCTTCATGAAGCTCACCATGGGACTGCCGGATGAGGATCAGGAACTCATGATCTTACAGAGATTTCTTTCCGACACACCATTTGAAAAGCTGGATGCGGTATGTAAGGGAACAGAGATCCTTGCTGCCAGAGAAGAGGCTCTGAAAGTATATATTCACCCGGCGCTTCTGAAATATATGGTAGCACTTGTACAGGCCACCAGGGAGGACAGAGATATCTTATCAGGTGTGAGCCCGCGTGGTTCCCTGGCTCTTATGCATGCCTGCCAGTCCTACGCATGGATCCAGGGCAGATCCTATGTGGTGCCGGAGGATGTGAAAAAGGTGGCAGTGCCTGTGATGGCACACAGACTGGTGCTTGGAAGAGGCTTTGGAAATACAGCCATTGCGGAAAAGAAAATGAAGGATATTCTGGACCGCGTTGCAGTTCCTACTGAGGATTGGGAGAAAAAATAAATGACAGTTCTGGTAATAGTGATCGGTGCGATTCTGATCAATTACCTGACTGAAATAATATACAGTAAATACTGGGATAAAGACCTGGATGCTATAGTGGAATTTCAGAGAGAGCCCGTCTATGAAGGTGATGAGGCGATCCTTACGGAGACAGTTGTGAATAATAAGCGATTGTTTCTGACAGTTTTATCCGTGGGATTTCAGATCCACAGGAATCTCATCTTCTCCGATGGGGAGAATGCCAGCATTTCGGATCTCAGTTATAAGAGGGATATTTTTTCAGTGGGAGGTTATCAGAAAATCACCCGAAAAATCTCTTTTTTCTGCAGCAGGAGAGGATATTACGAGCTGGATAAAATAGAGCTTGTGTGCCGCGATCCACTGCTGACGGGAAAATATTATATGACCCTGGAACACCCGGATTTCTTCTATGTGTTTCCGGGAATGGTGGAGCATAACCGTCTGGAAATTCCATTTCAGAAGGTTATGGGTTCTGTGATCGCCAAAAAGAATTTATATGAGGATCCCTTTGAATTCCGGGGTATCAGGGAGTATCAGCTTACGGATCCTATGAACAGAATCAACTGGAAGGCTTCTGCCAGGTCGGATCAGTGGATGGTAAATCTCTTTGATTCCACCACGGCACAGGAGGTACGCATTATTCTGGATCTGGAGGAGGAGACACTTCTGAAATATAATGATATCCATGAGGAAGCTATCCGCGTGGCAGCTGCCCTGATGGAAAAATGTATCGTGAACGGTATTCCTGCGGGACTTATGACAAACGGAAGAGATGTGAAGACAGGAGAACTGATCTCCATGGCTCCGGGAACCGGTCCGCAGCAGGTAGTGGAGATGAAAAAGGAGCTGTCCCGCATCGACCTTGATCAGACAGCGGAGAGAATGCTGCCCCTTCTGGAACAGGAGCGCGCTTCCATGGAAAAAACTTCCTGCACTTATGTGGTGATCGCAAAGAATCAGCAGATGAGCAAATTTGAAAAAATGCAGGAGCTGGCTTATCAGGGCGCAGGCGTGATCTGGATCTCCACCCTCTATGACGATATGGAATGGACACTGCCTAAGAATGGAATCATCCAGACCATGTACTGGGAGGTGCCGAAATGAGAAAATATGTAATTCACGGGATGAAACTGGTTTACGGTTTCCTTATCCTTTCCGGTTTTTACTGCCTGGTCTATTCCATGATATTACGGCAGTCCCAGACGGCGTTTTTATACAGCCTTCTGTTTTTGCCGGTCCTTCTTGCCTGTTCGATCGCCATGAGAAAAGCGGGCAGCGTGGTGAAGTATGTATGCTTCGCTATAGTGATCCTGGCTGTCATGGTGATGATCTACAGAGCACTGCATTTTTCTGTGATGGATATCAACATAGGACTGGTGGTAACAGTCTTTTCTGTCTTCTGGTATTTCCATGCCAGGGCTTCCAGACAGAAATGCTGGCTGGAAAGTCCAACATACTGGTTTTTATTATTCTTTATTATTGTCTGTATCGCAGGCAGATATTATGAAGATCTCTTTCTTGTAAAGCTCAGCTGTTTTGCGGCGGGTTATACTTATCTGCTGGTAAATATCGTGCGGAATGATGATGAGATGAAAGGGATCTTCCGGGATTTTTCTTCCATGAACCGTCTTCCGGTGCAGCGTATGAAGAGAAATAATAACCGCATAATGCTGGTTCTTTCAGGTATCACGGCAGCAGCCATGGCGGCGGCTCCGTATCTGAAACTGGATCAACTCATCATCTGGCTCACGAAACTGGCCAGAAAGCTTTTGATCTTTGTTTTCAGCTTTTTTCAGTCCGGCAATACGGAAACAGTTGAAATTCCGGCCAATGAGAAAATGGATCTGATGTTTCCCGAAGTGCCGGAGCAGGACAGCATATTTATGAAGATCCTGGATATGATTCTGGAGTATGTGGGAGAGATTCTGGTGGGAATTCTGCTTCTGGCAGCTGCATATCTGATCGTGAAGAGACTGATCCAGCTGTATCGACAGTTTAATCAGGGTCTGGATGAGAATGGTGATATGGTAGAGGATCTCCGTGTGACCACAAAAACCACAGAGCGGGTGAAGGAGCAGCAGGAAAAAGAAAACCTGTTCTTCAACATGTCCCCGGCGGCAAGGATCCGAAAGCATTTCAAAGGCCAGATCCAGAAGGCCTACAGGATGAAGGGCGAAGAGATACGAAAGTCCGGAACACCGGAGGAGCTGGAGCAGCAGCTCACTATGTCCCCGGAGGATAAGCTTCGTTTTCACAGTTATTATGAAAAAGCCAGGTATTCTCATGAGACCTGCACAAGGGAAGAGATGCAGGAGATGTTGAAGCTTTAGGGATAAAGACAGAAAAAAGATAGGAGAAAACAACAATGGAAACTTTGGATATAATTGCGATCCTGGGTGCAGGACTCTGCTTCTACTGGCTGGTGATCTACACCATGGATGCAGTGAAATTTCAGAAAAGAAAGAAAAACGGTGTGCTTACAGACGGCAAGATCTATAAGAGCACAGAACTTCGAAAATGGTTCTACACAGGAAATGAAGTGAGATATGCATTCACCGTAGACGGAGAAGAGAAGTACGGTCAGACAGAGGTCAGAGGTGTGATGAATCCGAACCTCTTTCAGGGAAAAGAAATTAAGGTCTATTATAATGCCGCCAACCCGGAGGAGAGTATCCTGAAGGAACAGTGCACCATGGCTGTCAAAAACATTGTGATCCTGGCTGTCATCGCTATCGGTCTGGTAGTCACGATCTTTATCTGAAAAGTGAGACAAAGGGACAGGGACCTGGTCCATTTTGCTTCTGCAAAATTGGACCTGGTCCCTGTCCCTTTGTCTCGCTTTCATATTATAATAATCCTTTTTTTGTTTTCATGCGGAAGAAGAGGTGGATGACTTCCTCGTAGACGGATACGAAGGTGCGGTTGCGGATCATCTCGATGATCTCCTCCTCCGTGGCCCATTTGGCATTTTTCACTTCTTCTTTCTGGAGCTGCAGATCCTCGATCTTTACATCGGCAATGATGCTGTAGAAGTCATGGATCTGGTGACCGTAATAGACGGACATGAGCTTCACGAAATCTTTTTTCTTGAAGGAAAGGCCAAGCTCCTCAAAGGTCTCTCTTTTGATCGCTTCCGCGCTGGTCTCGTTCTTTCTTACTGCGCCGCCTGCTGCTAAATCCCACATGTTCGGCCAGCCTTTTTTGGTGGCCTGTCTCTGCTGGATCAGCATTTTTCCCTCGGAATTGAAGATACACACAAATACAATGAGGGAGTATTTTCCCTTTGGAATCTGGGATTTTCTCTCTATGGATTCCTTGGTCTTTTCAAAATGATTTCTGTATAAATCTACTCTTTCCATGCTGTGTGCCCTCCCCTGATGTGAACTGTAATTATAATAGACTTTATAGTAACATAATTACCCGGGAAGAACAAGTTGCGTGTAATAAAAATGGCATGATATAATTTTTCAGAAAGGAGTTTTTGGCTTTATGATGTGGGTTATTATTATGCTGATCACACTGCTGGCCACCCTGGCAATCTTCGCCTATCTGGTCAGCCGTTTTTGTAAGTTTGGGTTTATCAGAAGGCTGGCAGGTGGAAACAGGAGGAAAGAAAAGCTTCTGGGTCTCCTGATGGTCTTTATCATCGGCGCGGGCTGCATGATCTGGCTGGATTTTATCAATACAGCAGTGATCCTGCTGCATCTGGGTGTGTTCTGGATGCTCTTTGACCTGATCTGGATGATTTTTTTCAGAAGGGTGAAGAGTGAGCGGTATATTGTGGGCACGGTGACACTGATCGTTACGGCAGCGTACCTTGGCTGCGGCTGGTATCTGGCTCATCATGTGTGGGAAAAGGATTACAGCATTCAGACAGAAAAGCAGGTGGAGCAGTTAAGGATCGTACAGTTTGCGGATTCCCATGTGGGTACTACGTTCCACGGGGATGGCTTTGCAAAGCACATGGAGGAGATCCAGGCGGTGAACCCGGATGTGATCCTGCTTACAGGAGATTTTGTGGATGATGAGTCCTCTAAGGAGGATATGATCAGAAGCTGCGAAGCCATGGGCAGGCTGCAGGCAAAATACGGCGTATATTATTCTTTTGGAAATCATGATAAGGGCTATTATGGCGAGAAACACCGCGGATACAGTGGGGAGGAGCTTTTAGCTGAGCTTATCAAAAACGGTGTGCACGTGCTGCAGGATGAGGTAGTGCCGATTGGAGAGGATTATTATCTGATCGGACGGCAAGATCGCTCCGAGGAACAGAGAGGACGGACCCGCGCATCTATGGAGGAGCTTACCGCGGAGCTGGATCCGGACAGATTCTCTATCGTTATGGATCATCAGCCCCATGATTATAAAGCTCAGGCGGCAGCAGGTGTGGATCTGGTGCTGTCAGGCCATACCCACGGCGGACAGCTGTTCCCGCTTGGATATGTGGGTATCTGGATGGGAGAAAATGACAGGGCATACGGATGGGAGAAGAGAGGGACTACGAATTTTATCGTCACTTCCGGAATCTCAGACTGGGCCATCAGATTCAAAACGGGCTGCAGATCTGAGTTTGTAGTGATCGATGTGCAGAGCGCAGAATGAATTTATAAAAAGTTTAGAGTTGTGAGAAATGAGTTGTGATATACTGAGAAAAAGATAAAAAAATGTAAAAACAGGAGTGTTTTATGAATTTAAAAACAAGAATACTCGTTGGTTTTATTCTGGTCATTTTGATGCCTATGCTCTTGCTGGCGGCAACTCTGTACGGCTACCAGAAAGCACAGGATCGGCGGATGGATCAGGAAACAGAGCTGGTGGAGATGATCTCCGATGAGTATGTATATGACATTGCCATCGGAGGTTCTTCTTTAAGGGGCGGCAGGGTCCGGCTTATGAACCGGGATGTATTTATGTCCATCTCAGTGATCCTTCTTTTCACAGCAGTCTCTGTTGGTCTCTGGATCTACAGAAGTATCGCTTCCCCTCTGGTGAAGCTAAGGAAAGCCACGCAGAATATCAAGGAAGGCAATCTGGACTTTGTGCTGGATGTGGAAGGCTCCGGTGAGTTTGCAGAGCTCTGTCAGGACTTTGAGGAGATGCGCAT